>NZ_CANRLT010000017.1 GCF_947631555.1 uncultured Mailhella sp.
CAAGGCCGCTGACCACAAGCAGATTGCTGGCGTTGTGCAGACCGACCAGCGGACTGTGCAGGCGCCAGCCGAGGCGTTCCTTTCTTTCATCCTGCCAGGAAAAATGCAGTTCCAGTCCGGAGGTATCGGCCTTCAGAATATCGGCGAGCAGGAAGGGGCGTCCGGCAAGGGGATAGCGTATGCCAACGCCCAGAGCCCGCGGAAATTCGTCAAGCAGACGCCGGCCGTATTCATCGTCGGCGTTCACAACCATGCGCTTGTCCGCCAGAGGGAAGTCCGCAAAGAGGGCGCGTTTGGCCTGAAAATAGGACTCCATGGTCTTGTGGTAGTCCAGATGATCCTGCGTGAGGTTGGTGAAGGCAGCGGCGCTGTACGGAATGCCCGCTATGCGCTTCTGATCGATGGAGTGGGAAGACACTTCCATGATCGCGGCACTCGCTCCGGCGTCGCGCATGGCTGCGAGGGAGCGGTGTATGGTCAGGCAGTCGGGCGTGGTGAGCGGCGCAGGCTGAGCGTGCCCGGGCCAGCGGTAGCTGATGGTTCCAAGAACGCCCGCGGCCAGGCCTTTGGAGCGGTAGAGATGTTCGAGGAGGTAGGCGCAGGTGGTCTTGCCGTTGGTTCCGGTCACGCCGATGACGGGTAATTTCAAAGCTTCCGTGCCGAAGTACGCTCCGGCAAGTGCGCCGAGTTCCGCCCGTGTGTCTTGCGTAAGACACCATTCGCGGGTGTCGGCGACAAGGTCGATGCCCAGTTTTGCAGCCTCTTCCTGGGAGGTGACGATGCACGAGGCTCCGTTTTCAAGGGCCATGCGGATGTATTCCGCTCTTCGGTCGGGCTGACCGGGTACAGCGGGAGGCAGAGCGACAAAGACATCGCCTGTACTTACCTTGCGGGAATCGATCCGTAGTTCAAGGCGTCTGTTGCGCAGCTTTTCACACAGCAAGGAAGGATGGATGAGCATGGTCACTCCTTTAATGATGTTTCCATGGCGGCGGGAGTGTCGGACAGCCACACTGTGCAGGAGGTACTTTCACCAAGAGATGCGCCCGGGGCGGGATCCTGTTTCACCACGAAGGAACCTTCCCCGGACACGGAGGGGAGTATACCCAGCTCTGCGCAGGCTTCCATGGCTCTGCGCAGACTCAGGCCCTGAACATCGGGCATGATGCCCGCTGCGGCCTGGGCCTTCTGCTGCTGCCGTGCTTTTTTTGCCTGTGCAGCACGGTATTTCGCCAGGTTGGCAAGGTAGATTTCGTCCTTTTTTCTCTGGACGGGATTGACGGAGGAGATCTTTTTGTCCGTCTGCGTCTGATCGAAGATCACGTCCGGAAGATAACCGCTGTAAGCCAGTGTGCGGGCGGCGACCTGCTGGAATACCGGCGCTGAGACCACCCCGCCGTAACTCGTGGTGGAGGGTTCGTCGATCATGACGTAGATGACGTAGCGCGGATTGTCGGCCGGGACGATACCGCCGAATGAGGCCAGGCGCTTGTTGGAATAGCCCTTGTTGTTCTTGGCGGCCTTCTGTGCCGTGCCGGTCTTTCCGGCCACGCGCACACCGGGGATGCGGGCGCGGGAACCCGTGCCGCCGCCGTCCACGACTTCTTCCATCATTTTCAGAACATCACGGGTGGCCTTTTTACTGAAGATGCGCTGGGAGTGTTCCACGTTCGAGGAGGATCCTTCCCTGTCCATGATGAGCCGCAGGGGACGAAATTCTCCGCCGTTGGCGAGGACGGTATAGCCCTGCAGCATCTGTATGCCGGTTACGGACACGCTCTGCCCGAAGGCCGAAGACATGAGGTCAAGCTCACTCCAGTCACGGGGTTTGCGCAGGATGCCTTTGGCTTCGTGTATGCCTATGCCCGTGCGCTGACCGAAATTCAGCTGTGACAGGTAGGAGTAGAATTTCGGTACGCCGAGCTGGAGCGCGATTTTGGCCACGCCTATGTTGCTGGAACGCGAGATTACCTCCGTGGCCGTAAGATTCCCGAAGGCATGGGTGTCATCGCGGATATTGGCGTATTTGGTGCGCCAGATGCCGTTTTCGCAAAAAATGACAGTCGAAGGTTCGATGGCTTTTTCTTCGAGTGCGGAGGCCATGAGAAAGGGTTTGAAGGTGGAACCCGGTTCCATGCTGTCGCCTGCGAGACGGTTGCGATAGAGGTCAAAGCTGGATTCGCGGTAATTGTTCGGATTGAAGAAGGGGTACTGTGCCCATGCCAGAATTTCTCCGCTACGGGAGTCTGCTACAAGGACGCCGCCCCACTTGGCCTTGCAGTCCTGCACGGCCTTCTGAAGCACATCTTCGGCGATGAACTGTATCTGGACGTCGATGGTGAGGGAAACATCTTCGCCGCGCTGTTCCTCGCGGGAAAGCTGCTGTCCGCTGAGGAGGCTTTCGGCCGCATTTCTTGAGAGGCGGCTTTTGACGCGGGTTCCGTGGAGAGTCTTGTCACAGGCAAGTTCCACGCCTTCCAGTCCATGATTGTCTATGCCTACAAAGCCAAGGAGCTGTCCGGCAAGATGCCTGTAGGGATAGACGCGTTCATATTCGCGGGAAAGGATAATGCCGGGAATGGCCTCTTTTTCGATGGCGGCTGCGGTGGCGTCGTCCACCTTGCGTTTCAGCCAGATGTAGGAGCGGTCTTTGCTGAAAATGGCGGTCAGGTCAGCGACGCTGCGTTTGAGAATGGGGGCCAGCCGTTTTGCCGCATCGTCGATGTCCTGCATGATGCGGGGATTGGCGTAGACGGATTGACAGTAGACACTCCGGGCGAGGATGCGGCCGTTGCGGTCGAGGATGTTCCCGCGTTCGCCTTCGATGGTCTCGGTACGGGAATGCTGCTGATCCGCATACATCTTATATTCGGGGCCGAGTACGATCTGCACCTGAAGGGCGCGGAACCAGAGCAGAAACCAGACGATCACGAAAAGAACGGCCGCATAGTGGAAACGCTGAGCGATCAGCCATGCCCAGGCGCTGCGCAGGCGCGAAAACAGCCCCTTGCCGGAGGCTGAAGGCGTACCGACAGGGCGGCGGCGATTGGAGCGCCGTCTTCCGGAGGAAGAAGAAAGGCTGAAGGACGACCGCTCACGCATGGCAGGTTACTTCTGTGCGGCTTTAAGGCGGCGGATCTGGCCGGGGTCGGCCATGCTCATGCCCATTTCTTCAGCGGTTTTGCCAAGGGCGTAGGGAGAGAGCAGACTGTCGCGTTCCACTTCAAGTTTTGCGATGTGGGCGAGGGCGGCGTCCTTCTGCCGAAGTATTCTTTGAATGGAGTAGGCCGTGTCGTTCCCGTCGATACTCAGCCAGGTAAGAGCCATGCCCAGCATGATGCTGAACATGACGGACAGGATGAGCATGAGGAACCAGCCTCCGGAACCGAGTGTGGCAACGTAGGATTTCATGACAGCTCCTTGTAGGGCGGCAGCTTTTCCACGATGCGGAGCCGGGCGCTGCCGGAACGGGGATTGTCCCGCAGTTCCTCTCTGCCGGGAACCACGGGTTTTTTGGTGATGAGTCTGGCTTCGGCGTGATGGCCGCACATGCAGCGGGGCAGATGGGGCGGACACAGGCAGTCCGTGCTCCAGGTGCGGAAGCGCTGCTTGACGAGACGGTCTTCCAGAGAATGGAAGGAGATGACGGCGAGCCGGCCTCCCACGGCAAGACGGGGCAGAATGGCGTCAAGAAAGCGTTCCAGCTGCCCAAGTTCGTCGTTTACGGCCATGCGTATGGCCTGAAAGGTGCGGGTGGCGGGGTGGCTGCGTGCTTCGGCGCGCCAGTGTGCGGGATAGGCTTGGGAAACAATGTCCGCAAGCTGCCCGGTCGTTTCGATGGGCGTACTCTGCCTGGCCTCGACGATGGCACGGGCTATGCGCTTTGCTTGCGGGTCTTCCCCGTACATTTCGATAATGCGGCGCAGGTCGTGAATGTCGGCATGGTTCACTACCGTCCAGGCGGATTCCAGCCAGGGTTCACGATCTTTGCGGGAGAGAGTGCCCATGTCCATGCGCATATCCAGCGGGGCGTTGCCGCGCAGCGAAAAGCCGCGCTCGGTTACGTCGAGCTGAAGGGAAGAAACGCCAAGGTCGAGCAGTGCGCCATCGATGTGTTCCCAGCCCAGTGCGTCCAGCGCAGCGGGAAAGGAGGCGTATTCCGAGGCAAAAAGGCGGCAGTGCCCGGCGTAGGGGGCAAGCCGCGCTGCGGCGCGTTCCAGGGCCTGCGGGTCGCGGTCGATTCCGCACAGCCATGCCCTGCCCTGCGTGCGTTCCATAAGGGCGGCGGAATGTCCTCCCAGCCCCAGTGTCCCGTCCAGATAGCGTCCGCCTGCACGCAGATTCAGCCCCGCGAGTACCTCATCGAGGAGCACGGAGACGTGGGCGGCGGTGGCGGGCGTGGCGTTCGGGGCGGAAAACATGGTGCGTCATGAAGGTTAGAGGGAGAAATCAATGCCGCTGGCAGCCAGCTCTTCCGTGACGCCTTCCAGATTGTCGGGCGTCATGGAGGCCCGCAGGGCGGCAGGGTTCCAGATTTCAAAGCGATCCACGAGACCGAGCACCACGGCTTCCCTGTCCAGACCAGCGTAGGCGCGATGATCGGGAGAGAGGAGGATGCGTCCGTGGGTGTCTGCCTTCTGCTTCTCCGCTCCGCCAATGACGAGCCTGCGGAAAGCACGGGCACGGGGCGACGGGTTGGGGATGCGCATGAATTTTTCTTCCAGCTCCGTCCAGTCCTTCCACGAGAAGGCAACGAGACAGCTGTCGTAGGTGGTGAGAACGAAGACCCCGGCTTCAGTAATAGCCTCAGAGACGGCTTCAGCCCCCGCCTTTTCGTGTGTCCCAGACGTTTGCAGCAACAGGGCATCGCGAAATTCCGGCGGCAGCATGAGACGGCCCTTTGGATCCAGACTGCGTGAGAATCTGCCTCTGAAGATCATGTGCTCCACTCTCTACCACTTTTTCCCACTTTTGCCCCCAAAGCCATCTTCCGTCAAGAGGTGAATCCGGTTTTCCCGCGCATTTTCCGAGAAAGTTCAAAAATGTTCCGGAAAGGCTCGTTCTGTGGGCGTGCTTGCGACTTTCAACAAGGTCGCCGCGCAGGGTTGGGAAAGACCCGTTGCATGGAACGCCGGGAAGCCTGGCGGTGGAACCCAGCCTCAAAGGAGCCGTGGCAGGAGAACGGGAGGGAAAAGGGGAGAGTCCTCCAAGGCGATGCGCACAAGAGCGGACGGAGGCGAAAGGAGAAGGCGTGAGAGAAGGGAGATGGCGGAAGGGAAAATGTACCGGTGCGGGGCGCTGCGCTTAGATCGCCGTATGGGTACGTTGCGGCGTTTCCGGCAGACGGACAGTCAAAGTAGTGGGAAAAGGTGGTAGGCCCTGCCTCTCGCTTTCAACGATGCACACGCAATGTCTCCGGCGGATAAGGAAAGGTTTCCCCCTTCCTCAACCTTGCAGAGCAGCGAGCGGCAGCGAACAGAGAGCGCGGTCGGCGTGTTTGTCCGGCTTTGCCGGCAAACATGGATACGCCACCGAAACGGGGAGAAATCGAGTGGAAGTAAGGACATGCGGAGTGCGACCGAGGGCAGCGAAACTGCACGAGGCGCGATCCCGCCCTTCCCGGCTCGTAGGCCGCAAAGATGCGCCGCGGGCAAAGCCGGACAAACGCGACCACCGTTCGCCAAATGCCGGCCAAAAAAAGGAAAGTGGATTTTTTGAGAAGCCGAAGAGACACGTTTTAAACTGGGTGCGCCAAGGCTTACAGCGCAAGGATTCGTTGACAGATATAGTGTCGATAAACCCCTGAAGCCGCAGGGATTCATCAACAGATATAGTGTCAACGAATTGTTGGTAATTCATACCCAAAAGAGCCTCTTTTAGCAAGAAATTTTTTCGGTACACGTTGCCGCCAGTTTCAAGAAAAAAATATTCTATAAATTCAACGTATTATAAAATTTAAGTCCGGCCATTTCGGTACTCATCGACACTATATCTGTCAATGAAGTGAACATACGCAAAGGGTGATGGATTTATGGTACGCGAGACCAAGGGCGGCGTTCCGGCCGCCGAATCGAACACCGTGCTGAATGCGGCTCCGCTGTTCAACAACTTTGTCCAGGAGCGCTATCTGCCTTTTGTCCAGCAGAACAAGCGCAGCTGGAAGGTGGATCGCGGCAACCTGCAGCGGCATATTCTGCCCTATCTTGGCGGGTACCGGCTCTCCGACATTACCGCCGAGACACTCCAGGGCTGGATTGATGCTCTCAGCCAAAGCGGGCTTGCGCACAGTACCTGTGTCCGCCAGTACTGGCTGGCCAAATACATCATGAACTGCGCCGCGCGCTGGGGATACCTGCCCGAGGACAGGGCGCTCAAGGCGCCCAGGTCGCTCAGGGTATCCACGGATCAAGGCCGTAGTCCTGTGTTGCTCAGCTCTTCCGAGCTTGACCGGCTCCTCGGCATCCTCAGGAAGTACCCGTACTGGTCCTCGGCCAACGCCATCTATCTGATGATTCTCACCGGAGCCTGCAAGTCCGAAATTCTCGGCCTTCGCTGGGAAGACGTGGACCTTGCCCGCGGCGTCCTCACCGTGACCGCGAACTTTACCGGACGGCAGCGGCTGATCCCGCTGAACAGCGAAGCGCAGAAGTTTATTGAAAAACTGCCGCGGCGCGAGGGCATCCCGTGGCTGTTCTTCACGAGCCTGGGGACGCATCTCACCTACATCACCCGCGACTGGTATCAGCTGCGCGATGAGTTCGGGCATCCTGAACTGCGTCTCCAGGACCTCAGACACTGCTTCGCGCACTTTCTCATAAACATAGGGATTCAGCGATCGGAACTGCGTCATATCATGGGACATTACCGACCGGAGGCGTTGGCCGAAAAGTATACAGCCGTCAATCATGCAGGAAAACCATGAAAAACCATACTCCCGCCATTTCCGTCATCATTCCCGTCTATAATGTCGAGAAGTATCTGAAGCGATGTCTGGACAGTGTCCTCAATCAATCCTTTCACGATATGGAGATTCTCTGCATCGACGATGGCTCCACGGATTCCTCATTGTCCATTCTCCGTGAATATGCTGCAAAGGATGCCCGCATAAACGTTCTTGCACAGGACAACCACGGTGTCTCCGCTGCGCGCAACGCCGGACTGGACTCGGCAAAAGGAACGTGGGTTTCCTTTGTGGACAGCGACGATGAAATCCTGCCCGGGATGTACGAAACGCTTTTGGCTCATGCCGGCGATGAGGATGCCCTATACTTCAGTGCGGAAGAATTCATCAGGGATGGAAAGTCCCTGAAACCTGTACACTCCGGTTATTTTGAGCTGGCCACTTCCGGCGTCACCACAGTGAACGATGACGAACTTTCCCGTTTTTCCATGGTGGTATGGGACAAGCTTTTTCTGCGGGAAAAGATCAAAAGCATCCATCTTCGTTTTCCCGAAGGCGTATGCTTTGAAGATAACGCCTTCGTTATCAATTTCTTTTCCCTGCATCGCAAGGTGCGCTTCGTTCAGAAAAAATTCTATCGCTACCTGCGCAGGGCCGACTCTCTTACCGGGCTGGTCAAGGCGAACAGGAACGGCATGGCTTTCGATTATATCCGTATTCTTGAGGTTATCCATTCCTTCTGGCTGACATGGAAACTACTGCCGGAAAAACAGGCCCTTTTTGAACAATTCTGTATTTTTTATTTACGCGCAGCCATAAAAATCTGTCAGGCATGGGAACGGCCGGGGCTGGTGTATGAGCTGGCCCGTTCACTGCATCTCTGGGAGCTGGAACCAAAAAGCAGATTGCTCAATGACCTGAAGAAAGGAAGATTGAGTATACGCACAGGACGATTCCCGGGAAAAGATGTCACCATGCTTCATACCCTGAGAGGTCTGGAAAAATTTTTCTATATTGGCAACCGGAACAATATGAAAATAGTGTGTCTTTTTTCCATGGAAATTGCACACTGGAAAAGAAACAAACATAGTTAATATGCCTTACAGCATTGTTATAAATATTTTTGCAAACATTCAGCCATCACATTGGAGACATTATGAAAGTAGCGATTCTGGCTGGGGGCTTCGGCACAAGGCTTGGGGAAGAAACGAACATACGCCCAAAACCCATGGTCGAGATAGGCGGAAAGCCCATTCTCTGGCACATCATGAAGATCTATTCCCATTACGGGTTCAATGACTTTGTGGTGCTGTGCGGGTACAAGCACGAGTACATCAAGGAATATTTCATGAATTACTTCATGAACAATTCCGATGTAACCTTCGACATCGCAAGCAACAGCGTCACCGTGCATGAAAAACGCGTGGAACCCTGGAAGGTGACGCTGCTGGATACCGGTCTGAAAACTTTCACCGGCGGACGCATCAAGCGGGCGCAGGAAATCCTCGAAGACGACACCTTCATGCTCACTTACGGCGATGGCGTTTCCAACGTGAACATCGCCGAGCTGGTGAACTTCCACAAGAAGGGCAAGCGCCTTGCCACTCTCACCGCCGTACAGCCGCAGGGCCGTTTCGGGGTGCTGGACGTGGACGAAAGCAGCACCATCCGTTCCTTCCAGGAAAAGCCCAGGACTGCCTCTTCCGCCTGGATCAACGCGGGCTTCTTCGTGCTGGAACCAAAAGTTTTCGACTACATCACCGAGGGCGACAGGACCGTCTGGGAACGTACTCCTCTCATGGGGCTTGCCCGTGACGGAGAACTCAAGGCCTACAAGCACGGCGGATTCTGGCATCCCATGGACATGCTCAAAGACAAGATAGAACTCAACGAAATGTGGGATTCGGGCAAGGCTCCGTGGAAAGTGTGGGAGTAGTTCCAGATGAGTGACGTACTGGTTACAGGCTATACCGGTTTTATCGGAACGGCAGTCACGAAAGAACTGTTGTCCCGAGGCTGGAGGGTAACGGGCATTTCCCGAAAAAGTATGCTGCCGCAGCATGAAAGCCTGACACAGGTTAACCTTGATCTGCTCGATCTTTCCGCAGTGGAACGCTTTTTCAGTGCGAACAGCTTTGAAGCCATGCTGCATCTTGCCTGGTATCTCGGCCCCAAATGCCATGTTCACGACATCAACATGGACTGGCTCGCTGTCTCCCTGCACCTTCTGCGCTGCTTCCAGCAGGCAGGCGGCAGGATATTTCAGGCCAACGGAACCGTTTCCGAATACGATTTTTCCTTCGGCTGCCTTTCGGAAGAAAAAACACCTCTGAACAACGCTTCCCTGCATGGGCAGTGCAAGGCCGCGCTGTACCACACTGCGCAGGCCTTCTGCGGTCAGCACGGGATGACCTTCAAATGGCCGCGGGTGTTCAACCTTTACGGGCCGGGGGAAAGAACGTCGCGCCTCGTGCCCAGCGTGATTCTTTCTGCCCTCCGGGGCGAAGACATCAAGGTAAGCGAATGCCTTCAGATACAGGATTACCTTCATGTCGCGGATACTGCCGCGGGCATAGTCGAGGTGTTTGAAAGCGACGCCGCTGGAGCCGTGAACATCTGTTCCGGTACACCCGTTCGTCTGCGTTCCATCGTTGAAAGCCTTGTCGAACTCACCAGCTTTCATGGGAACGTGCTCTGGGGGGCGATCCCCGGAGCTCTCGAATTTCCCCTCATCGTGGGCTCTAACCAGAAACTCAGGAGTCTCGGCTGGGCTCCCCGCGTTTCTCTGCAAGACGGATTGAAACAAACCATAGCGTGGTGGAGAAAGCAGTATGTATCATGATTGCTATAAGGGAAAAACCGTACTGGTCACGGGTCATACCGGGTTCAAGGGATCATGGCTGTCCATCTGGCTGACCATGATGGGTGCGAAGGTGGTGGGGTATGCCCAGGATCCTTCCTCGGAAAAAGGCAATTTTTCCGCGTGCCGCCTGCATGAGAAACTCTATGCCGACCTGAGGGGCGACATTCGCGATTTCGAAGAGCTGAACGCCGCTGTTGAACAATACCAGCCCGAGTTCATCTTCCATCTGGCTGCCCAGGCGCTTGTCCGCACGGCCTATCAGTTACCGCGCCAAACCTATGAAACCAATCTCCTGGGCTCTCTGAACGTCCTGGAATGCGTCCGCCGCCATGCCTGCGTGAAGAACGTCATCATGATCACGTCTGACAAATGCTATGAAAACGTCGAACAGATCTGGGGGTACAAGGAAACGGATCGCATGGGCGGCTACGATCCTTACTCTTCCTCCAAGGGCTGTGCCGAGCTCATGATTTCCTCGTACCGCAAATCCTACTTCAATCCCGAAAACTATGCAGAACACGGGCGCTGCATCGCCAGCGTGCGCGCAGGTAACGTCATCGGTGGGGGCGACTGGTCAGACAACCGACTCATCCCTGACTGCATACGATCCATCGAGGCGGGCAAGGATATAGAAATACGCAGTCCCCATGCCACGAGGCCCTGGGAACATGTGCTGGAACCCCTTTCCGGGTATCTCCGCCTCGGTGAAAAAATGCTGGAAGACCCTGTCCGTTATGCTGACAGTTTCAACTTCGGCCCTCATATCTCCGCCAACAAGACGGTGTTTGAAGTTGTGAGCCGTCTTGTGGACTACTACGGCCGCGGCCGCGTAGTGGACGCTTCCGTCCCCGGAGCCGTGCACGAAAACACGCTGCTCAATCTGGACGTCACCAAGGCTTATGTCATGCTGGACTGGGAAGCCCTCTGGGGGCTGCAGGAAGCGGTGGAAAAAACCGTAGACTGGTACAGGCAGGCGCTGCATTCCGACGACATGTATGACTTCTGTGTCAAACAGATTATGGAACACGGAGAACACCTTGTCCGGTAATCTTATTCTCGGCGCAGGCATTGCCGGCATCTCGGCGGGCTATCACGCAAAGAAAGCCGGAATCCGGTCTGTCATCTATGAAAAAGATGGCGACTGGGGCGGTCTGTGCGGCAATTTTACCATAAATGGCTTCCGTTTCGACAGGTTCGTTCACTTCTCCTTTGCCCCCGATGCGGCGGATAGGAAATTCTTTGCCGGAACTCACGGCATGTACGAGCATGTTCCTTTTCCCGGCAGCTACTATCACGGCTGCTGGCTCAGACATCCGGCACAGAACAACCTTGCGCCGCTGTCACCCTCCGAAAAGGTGAACATCATCGCCGATTTTATCGCCCGTCCGCAAAAGTCCTGCGAGGATATCGCCCAATACGATGAATGGCTGCGCGTGCAGTACGGCAGCTATTTTGCGGAGCACTTTCCCTTTGCCTATACCAGAAAATATTGGGGTGTGGAGGCTTCCGAACTGGAAACGCGGTGGGTCGGCGTGCGGATGTACTCCCCCGACCTCAGGCAGGTGCTCAAAGGATCCTACGAGACGCAGGACGAGTGCTTCTATTTTGCCAAAAAAATGTTCTATCCCAGAAAAGGCGGTTTCCGCAGTATTCTGAACGGATGCCGGGAAGGGCTGGACATACGGCTGAACAAGAAGGTCGTGCACATCGATGTGAAACGGCGTGAGGTGACTTTTGCCGATGGTTCCAGTGCCGGGTATGAAAGGCTCATCTCCACGCTGCCGCTTCCGGAAATCGTGACCATGCTCGATGACGTGCCGCGGGCCGTCCGTGAGGCAGTTTCCGGCCTGCATCACACCTGCGGCTATCAGGTTTCACTCGGTTTTCACAGGCCGGATGTGGCGAAACATCTGTGGTTCTACATCTATGATGAAGATATCCCGCCCGCCCGCGTCTATTCGCCGAACCTGAAGTCGCCCGACAACGTCCCCGAGGGCTGCAGCGCTCTTCAGGCAGAGGTGTTCTATGACCATCGCTCCGTCATCCCTCCCGCGGGGGATGTCCTGGAAAAGACCGTGACCGCCATGACCGGCATGGGCCTGTTCGATAAAAAGGACATCGCCGTCTGCGACATCCGTTTCGAGCCATACGCCAACATCACCTTTACACCCGGCATTTATGAAAAAAGGGCGCTTGTTCGCCATTACCTCAAAAGCCTCGGCATAGAAAGCATCGGCCGCTTCGGCAAATGGGACTACGTCTGGACCCATCAGGCCTTTGCCGACGGCAGGGAGACAGCATGAAGAAAGTTCTTGTCACCGGGGCCTCCGGTCTTATTGGTTCCGCCGTCATCCCCTTCCTGAAGGAGCGTGGCTTCGAGCTGTACGCCCTGTCCACAAAGCGTTCCGAAACTGCCGATGGCGTATGCTGGCTGAAGGGCGACCTGTTCGATCGGGAGACCATGGAAGATATCCTCGCCAAGGTCAGGCCGGAATACCTTCTTCACCTGGCGTGGCAGAGTACTGGAAACTTCGATGGCAGTAGCAACTACGAATTTCTTGCAGCATCAGTGAACCTGCTGGAAGCCTTTGCCGGCCATGGCGGGAAACGTGTGGTCATGGCGGGAACCTATGCGGAGTACGGATATCAGGAAGGCGTGCTGGAAGAATCACGCCCCGCCGAACCCATCAATGCCTACAGCCGCTGCAAGTCCTCCCTGTGCGATGCCGCACAGGACTTCTGCTCCCGCAAGGGCCTGTCCTTTGGCTGGGCGCGTATCTTTTCCGTGTACGGCCGGGAAAGTGACCCCAGGCGTCTCACGGCCGACGTCATCCATCATCTGAACCGTGACGAAACGGTGACCATCCGCAGTGGAAGCCTGATCCGGGACTATATCTATGTCAAGGACGCTGGAGCAGCCCTTGCCTGCCTCCTCGACGGCAAGACGAAAGGCATCGTCAATATCTGCACGGGAAAGGGCACGTCCATTCACGATTATGTGATGACCCTGGCCCGTGCCATGCATAAGGAAGACCTTGTTCGCTTTGAGGAGCAGGACAGCAGCCAGCAGACCGTGGTTGTGGGAAGCTGCGTGCGCCTGAATCAGGAAGTTGGCTTTACCCCGGTCTGGACCATGGAGGACGCCGTGCAGGAAATAGTGGCCGGCAGCCTGCCGGAAGAGGCCAGGCCGGCATATTCCAAAGGCCTGGTGTCCGTGCTTCTGAGCATTTACAACGTAGAGGAATATCTGGAAGAATGCCTCGACAGCCTTCTCCGGCAAAGTTACACCAACCTTGAAATCATCTGTGTGAACAACGGTTCCCCCGATGGATGTGCCGCCATTCTGGAACGCTACGCAGCAAAGGACGACCGCATCAAAATTGTCACACTCAAGGAAAACAGGAAACTCTGCGGAGGCCGTAATGCCGGTCTCGATCATGCGTCCGGCGAATATATCTGTTTTGTTGATCCCGACGACTGGGTGGAAGAAGAGTACATTAAAAGCATGGTCGATGCCATAGAGACCAAAAAGGATCCCGACGGCAAGGAATATCAGCTTATTGTAAATTACAATTTTATAAATTATACTATTATTAATAATAATATAAAAATATTATATGGTGATAATATAAATGGTGGACATATTAGTTTAAATAATATTAATAAGGATACAACATTAGAAACAAATGTTCCGATGTGGGGGAGGCTGTATAGAGCATCGTTTCTTCAAAAATACAAGATACGCTTTCTTGACGGTTTTCAGACCGACAATATTCCCTATGCCCAAAAGCTCCTGGCTCACATGGGTTGCTTTTATGGGATTAATACAACAGAATACAAACAATCCTGTTATTGGAGGAGAATGCTCTCAGAGCATGGAGCTCTGACCGACACCGTACTTTATAAAAATATGGAAATTCCCGACTGCCTTGAAAATTTGTATGACTATTTAAAAGCGTATCATTTGGAGAAGAAGCTAAGAGTAATGTTTTTCAATCTATTTATACTATGCTTTCCTTGTCATAAAGATATGCCTGGATATTATTTGCGTTTCAAACATCTTGCTGAAAAAATGGAAAAGGACATCAAGACTCTTGATGTTTATAACCAGGATGATATAAATCTCTGCAATCTGCTTATCTATACGAATAATTTTTTTCAGTTCTGTGATATTTATTTCAGACCTGCTCCAATAGAAAATAATCAATATACATTCAAAATAAAACTTTTTAATAAAATTACATTGTTCAAGAAAAAATACTTAATTCAAAAAACATATTATCATCTCTTTGGTGTTCCTTTGATAAAGACAAGAGTACGGACAAACAGACAAGTCGTTTGTTATTTATTTAAGTGTATACCAATATTCACCATATCACGATAGCGTGTTGATTATTTTATTTACTCATTGATGACAGTAGTCGTTACAGGAGCAGGTATGAAAACTTTTGATTTCACAATTCATCATATGCGTGCCATTACTATTTTGTTTATTATATTTCTGCATTGTCTCAACCCGCTGTGGATGAGCAATCAGGCAAAGGCAGAATTTTTATTACTTTTTAAATATGTTCTGTTTGGAGCCTCATCAGGTATATTTGCATTTATAAGTGGTTACTTGTTTTATCATTTGGAACATGAAAAATTATCACTGTGTGTTCCATACTTAAGATTTTTCTGGTTCAGAAAAGTTTGCAATTTATTCTTTCCAATGATATGTACATCCTTTATCATATTAGGAATATGTATCTATGGTTTTAATTTGAATTTTTCGGGATGGTTTACTGCAATTCCTCTAAAACCTGTTCCTGATGACATGCTTAATCTTATAATGTATATTTTGCTCGGGGGGGGGCAGTCTGTATTCTGGTATATTCCTTTTTGCTTATTATGTTTCTTTATTAGTCCGTTTATTATAAAATTAAATAATAAAACATTCATATTAATTTCAAGTATATTATTTATTATTCCATTTTTTATTGGAAGAAATATAAATGGTTTTTTCTATTATACTTGGAATGGGCATATTGTATTTTTAAGGCTATTTTTATATCATTTCCCCTTTTTTATATTTGGAATACTATTCTCAAAATATAAAACTATCATTGTTCCTCATTTTAAATATAATTTTATTTCACTGGTTGTATCATTTTTTATTTTAGAAATGATCATATTTGTCTTGCTTGTATGGTTTCCAAAATTTAGATATTTTGACAATATTGTACATTCATTTATATATTTAAAAACATTAATATTTATTCCAATTCTTTATATTGCTCTCGAAAAAATAAATAAAAGAAAGTTTCTTCTTGATACAATTGCATCATATTCTTTTTGCCTGTATTTTTTTCATTGTTTTGTTTTACAAGTATATATTATATTATCAGGTCCATTAATCAATAAATTTACACATCATAATTCATTTTTATGTGTACTGACAAGTGTGCTTCTGATTGTCATTACAATATTAACTATTATTACCATAGGTTATATTATCAAGCGTATTTTTGGAAAATATTCAAGATGGATTATCGGCGCATAATCCTCAATAACTAGTTCTTTATGTGCATCCAGGCACGTCAGGAAGTCTTGTCCTCCCTGGAGCGCCTGTTTTGCGCATTCTGCCGCTCTCGACATTTACGGGAAAAAGGGGCAAACTTCGCGCATACAGGCACGGAGCCGGGATCATCGGGTGGTTTTCGGCTCCGCGCATCGCTTTTTTAAGGAAGACTTGTCATGCGTACAAAAATTGTTGCCACTATCGGGCCGGCGTCCAACAGCCGGGAAACCATCGCCCAAATGGCTGAAGCGGGCGTTTCCATCTTTCGGCTGAACTTTTCTCATGGAAATTTCGAGTTTTTCAAGGAAGTCGTTGCCCATATCCGCGACGTGGAAAAGGAATGCGGGCGGCCACTGACCATCATGCAGGATCTGCCCGGACCCAAGATCCGCGTGGGCATCCTGCCGGAAGGCAAGATCACCCTGAACCGCGGGGACATGGCCGTCCTAGGCCGCGAACGCAGGGAAAAGGAGGAGCTGCCCTTCATACCCTTCGACCATCCCCGCATCCTCGCCGCCCTTAATCCCGGCGACATGCTGGTGCTGGCCGATGGAGGCCTTGAATTCCGCGTGGAGGAGAAGCTGGAGAACGAGCGCTTCTCGCTCATCGCTCTGGAGGCCGGAACCATTTACTCCCGCAAAGGACTGGCCTTGCCCGGCAAGGCTCTGGCGCTGCCCGCCATCACGGAACAGGATCGGGAAAAACTGGCTCTGGGCATGGAACTCGGTGTGGACGCCGTGGCTATTTCCTTTGTGCAGACCGTGAATGACGTCCTCCAGCTCAAAGCTCTGATCCACGCCTACGGGCGCGACGACATCCCCGTGGTCGCCAAGCTCGAGCGCCAGAACGCGGCCGTGGACAATCTGGAAGAGATCGTCAAGGCAACGGATATCGTCATGGTGGCCCGCGGCGATTTGGGCGTGGAATGCCCCATGCCCGAACTTCCCGCACTGCAAAAGCACATTATCCACACCTGCAACCGCGCGGGCAAGCCCGTCATCGTGGCCACGCAGATGCTGCTCTCGATGGTGAACTCTCTTCTTCCTACCCGCGCCGAGGTCACGGACGTTGCCAACGCCGTTCTCGACGGCGCGGACTGCGTGATGCTCTCCGAAGAGACAGCCGCCGGGAATCATCCCGTGGAAGCGGTGAACTACATGCGCAAGATCACCGACGAGGCGGAAAAGTACCTGCTTTCCCGGCATAACTTCATACGCCCTGAGGATGCGGATACGTCCCGCTTCCTGGCCTATACCGCCTGCCTGCTTGCACAGAGTACCAACGCCTGCGCGATTGTGGCCCATTCCGTCACCGGCGGTGCGGCGCGTATGCTCGCGGAAAACCGTCCGCAGCAGACAATCTACGCCCTGACGCCCAACACGGTGGTGGAACACGCCCTGAACTTCGTCTGGGGGGTGCAGCCGTTCTTCCTGCCCAGCGGCGACAGCAGCATTTCCCATCTGCGCCGCGTCCAGAGCTTCATCGCCGCCAGCAGCCGTTTCCCCGCCGGAGAGGACATCGTCATCACGGCCGGGGAATACGCATCGGGTGAACAGATCCGCCGCACCAATCTGGTGAAGATCTACCACAAGTAGGGCTTCTTCCTTTTTGCAGGCACACCTGCTACTATGGCCCTGTGTCGATCGATGCAGGGCTTTTTCGTCAAAAGCTCCCTTGGGGCTTGAAATCTCCCCCTTGGGGGAAAAGAGCAGTGGACAAAACGGCGAAATCTCAAATATCCTTTTCTGTACCCCCTATCTCAGGGAAGGAACCGCCCGCACGCTTTCTCTCTGCCGGCTGCGATGTCAGGCGGAAGCGAGGGCTGACTGTGGATCGAAACAGGAAGAAGAGCTAAGGACAGAGCGATGGAAAGGAACAGCGCTGCTTCCATGCCTGCGATTATGCCGGCACTTCCAGACGGGAGTCCTCCCGAACTTTCGCCCCGGGACAGGCTTGTCATCCTTCTGGCTTCGGCCGCACAGCCGGGAGGTCGCCTTTCTGCGGAAGCATGGAAAAGGGCTTCGGATGCGCTGGAAGCCGTGTTCGGTCCCGCATCTGCCAAGGACGCTTCCCTGGCAGCTTCTGAAGCAGATGAGGAGAAGCGCCGCGAGTTCTTCCTGCTCAGAACGCGCTTTCACGCGGCGCTGCTTCGTGACCCGCTGCCGCCCGCCCAGTTTTCCGCCGGTCAGGAACTGGCCGGAGATCTTGCAGCGCTCCCCCCGGAAAGGGCGGAAGCGTATGTTCAGGCCCTTCGGGAACTCGCTCCGGAATATGCGGAGATTTTGGAACTCCCTCTGCCGGAAGCCGCTGGCCGGAAGTCACGTCTCGGCGAGACCTGGAAAAAGGGGGTGGACAGTCTGCCCGGCGTGGGAGCCTGGAAGGAACTTTTCGGCGAGGAAGACGCAGCGGACACGCGAGGCGTCATCATGGAGAACGGCGCGGCCGTCCCCAGAAAAAAGCGCCGGGACATTCTCCCGCCGGTATGGAAGCGGCAGGTGGAGCACTTGTCCTCTTTCCTGTCCGAGACGGGGAAGCGCTGGGGGGGTGTGGCCGAAGATGTGGCTCACAGTGCCGCTTCCCGGTATCAGGGTGCGGCACGCTGCCTGAGCGATCTTCAGCGGCAGCGCCTGTTTTCCCTGATGCGGCGCAGGCCCTCGGCCGCGGCCCTGCGTTTCCGTGCCGCCGATACAGCCGCGGAGTCGCTGAAACAGGCGGCCCTTGAGAGCGGCGCCTGGCAGACAGCCGCAAACGTGCAGGAGCTGCGCTGCCTCATGGAGGAGCAGCCGTTTACCGTCGTGCTCGTGGGAGAGGGGAAGCGGGGAAAAAGTTCACTCGTCAACGCACTCCTTGGCAAAGCGCTCTCGCCAGTGCGCGAATCCGCTCCGGAGACTGCGGCGGTCGCCCGTTTTCGCTGGGGCACGTCTTTTTCCGGAACGGTTTCCTTCCTCGGTGAAGACGAGTGCGAACACCTTCAGGCCTGCCTTGAAGCGGAGAAGTCCTCCCCGGAAAGCGCGCTGAAACTTCAGCGCATGGCCAGGGCGCGTCCGCCGGGCGGGACGTTGGAACTGCGTTCGGAAGACAGGATAAGAGCCTTTCTTTCTGCGGAGGAAGAGGACAGTCTGTTCGCCGCTTCCGTGGACGTTGTACTTCCCGCGCCTTTGCTTGAAAAGGGGCTGGTGCTCGTGGATACGCCGGGGCTGAACGCCACGGATCCCGTGCAGAACTATCTTTCCTTTGAGGAATGCCTGTCTGCGGACTGCCTTGTTTTTGTTGTGGACGCACGGCGTCCCGAATCCTTGTCCGAGCAGGAGCTGCTTCATCAGCTGGCGGAATCGGGTCGGGCGGCTTCAGTCATCGGCGTTGTCACCGGCGTGGATCGGCTGAATGAAAAGGACAGCCGCCAGGAGGCCATGCAGCGGGCTGGTATGCTCATGGACGTTGCCGCGGCTTCCGGCATGAAGGTGCTGGGGCTTCTGGCGATCAATGCCCGCGAGGCGATGGAACAGCGCTGCGGAAACCCCAGGCGGAGCGGTGGAGCGGCATTCCGGCAATTGTGTTCGCTCATCGAACGCGCCGCCGCAGACAAGAACCTTTCCGCCGAACGGGTTGAGCGTCTGCGCGAAAAAGGGCTGGCCCTGGTGCAGGCCGCCAAACGGGATGCCGAAGCCATGCTTGTGCGTGAAGGTGCGCAACTTCCCGATCCCCGGCATATTGAGCTGCTGCGCAGTCATGCCGACCGGCTGGAAGGCGTGCTGCATTCGTGTTCCGAGCAGGTGTGGGCCATCGTGAATTCCGCCGCCATCGACATGGACGCCTGGCGCAGGGAGCAGGAACGCGCCCTTGACGCCTGGCAGGAAAGGACAGTGCAGCGTGTCATGGATGCGGCAGGCCGTCATGCGGACGCACTGGGCTTTTCCGGGATGTTCCGGGCCAGAAACTGGAAAACCTTTGACGAGACGGACGTGCCCCGCATTGCCCGCCAATGTCTGGAAGAACTGCTGGCAGAGCGTCGCGAGGTGCAGAACGACTGGAACGAGAAGCTGCACCAGTTCGGCCAGCGGCTGGAGGAACTTTCCCTGCTGTGTCTGGATGCCGTGACCGCGGGACAGAGTGAACTTCAGGGGATTAGCGATGTGCCCTTCAGTCAGGAACGCTGGTTTTTCCACGCCAATTCCGTGATGAAGAAGCTGGGGCTGGTGGCCGCGGCCGTCATGATACGGCGCGGCGCTGGTCTCGGCGTGGGGATAGTGCTCGGCAACATGGGCTGGTGGGCACTCCTGCCCGCAGCTGTGGCCGGAAGCGTGGTCTGGACGCTGATGCGTCTTGGAAGTCCAACGCGCTGCCGCCGTATTTTTCTGGAAAGGAAGGAAGCCGCCGTAAAAAGCTGGACCAGGGCACAGCGCACCCGACTGGATGAAGTGCTCGGCGAAAATCTGGAAGAGCTGACTTCAGCATACAGCAGAGCCGTAAACGCGGGATTTCTCCCTGCCATGAGTGTGCTTGGCGAAGAAACGGCGGCTTTGCGTACCTATCTTGGCGTTCTGCAAAAGATCCGGGACGGCGCACAGAATGAGGCCGAACGCCTGGTGCTGAAGTCCGGCGAGCTGGAAACGGCGCTTCAAAGTCTTGGCAATGCCTGAAAGAGGGCGTTCGCACCCCAGACGGCGGTCAGAGGCATCCGTGTGTGGGGGGGGACGCTATTTCGTCAGTGCGTCATAGGTCTGCACGGATTTCCTCTTGACCCAGCGGTAGCCTCCGACGGTTTTTTCCTTTGTCCATTCATAGCCGGAGACCACACCTTCCTTGACCTCGCTGCCGAATTCCTTCACAGCTTCGGCCGCATCATTGCTTTTGACCACCGTGGTCTGGGTGACGACAGGTTCTCCCTGTGCGTCGTAGGTGATGCTTTCGGTTTTTGTCGTGCTGGTACAGGCGGACAGAGCCAGAGCGAAAGCGAAAAGAAGTGCCGGTGTTTTCATGGCTGAACTCCGTGTGTGGGGCTAGACGCCTGATTTGGTGAGTTCGATGAACTGCTTGGCCGCGCGGGGACTGCGGCCTCCGTTGCGGATGGCATGGGCTTCGGCCCGAATGTCGAGCTGGGCTTCGGGCAGATCCAGCTGGTACTGTCGGGCGAGGATGTGGACGATCTCAAGATAGCGTTCCTTGTCCGGGCGGGAGAAGGTGACGGTGAGGCCGAAGCGTGCGGCAAGAGACATGAGTTCCTGGCGCGTGTCGGATTCATGGAGATCGGAGCCGGTTCGGTCTTCCCAGCTTTCCTTGATAAGGTGGCGGCGGTTGCTGGTGGCATACACTGCGAGGTTGCCGCTGTGCCCGTTGACGCTGCCTTCCAGAATGGCTTTCAGGGCGGCGAAGTCGGCGTCGTTGCTGCTGAAGCTCAGATCGTCGATGAACAGGATGAATTTCAGCGGGTTACGCCCCAGGGTCTCTACGATGTCCGGAATCTGATAGAGCTGGTTTTTCTTAACCTCGATAAGACGGAGGCCCTCGGCATGAAAGGCGTTGACAATAGCCTTCACCGTGCTGCTTTTCCCCGTTCCTGCGTCTCCGTACAGCAGCACGTTGTTGGCTGGCTGACCGTTCAGCAGCGCCCTGGTGTTGGCAATGATGCGGGAGCGCTCGCGTTCATAGCCGGGGAGCTGTTCCAAGGTCTGCGTGTCAGGGTGTTTCACCGGCACAAGAACCCCGTCCTTTACCGTGAACATGCGGTATTTGGCGAAGATGCCGTAGCCGCGCTGATGGATGGCCGCGAGGCGTTCAGCATACGCCCGGGCGAAGTCCTGTGCGGAGGTATTCCAGCGAGGCAGAAAGCCGTCAAAGGCAAGAGCTTCCCGAATGTCTTTGCCATCAAAAAGGCTAAGTTCCTGAAGGGCGGCAAGTTCGTGCGTGAGGCATTCTTCAAGAACAGGGCTGGCTGCACCCGGGCTGCAGCGCCGGAGTATGTAGATATTTTCATCTTCCAGCACAAGTTTGAGCAGATAGGCACTGAAGTCGTCTGTATGTGCAAAGAGCTCGGCGGCAAAATCGCAGTACGCGTCAATGCAGGCCGCTGTCTCGGCGGGGGAAGCGGAGAGAAGCCTCTGGAGTTTCACAAGGACGGGATCGGAGAGTATGCGGCGGAAGATGACGAGGCTGTTCAGCAGCAGGCGGTAATCATTGAAGGAATTCATAAGATGCTCAAGTGTTGCTTGAAGGTTTCCGCAGGAGCGAAACAAGGTTTGAAAAGCGGGGCTTTTCCTGTATCATTGCGCTTGGACGCGGTTTCTGCCGCAAGACACGGGGAGACGAAGCCGTCCTCAATATAGGCCAGTGTTCTCACAGGCGCAAGAGGCCCGCCTGTACAGCACCTCTTTGAGAAAACGTCGTTTCGCCGCGGCTTCGCTGTAGGGAAAAGGAGAAAAGGATGAAGATAGTGATTTTGGACGGATGCGCTCTGAATATGGGAGTCGCCGATCCCTGGAGCCGCCTTGGCGAGTTTGGAGAATGGGTGATGTACGAAACCACCCCGCAGGAACTGCTTGCCGAGCGCGCGCAGGACGCCGACATTCTGGTCATTAACAAGGCACCCATCGATGCCGGGCTTCTGGAGCGTCTGCCCCGGCTGAAGCTCATCGCCGTGACCGCGGCGGGTACGAACGTCGTGGATCTGAAGGCTGCGGGAGAGAGGGGCATTCCGGTATGCAACACGCCTGCCTACGGAACCGATGCTGTGGCTCAGCACGTCTTCGCGCTGCTTCTGGAACTCTGCCGCCACACCGCACTGCACACCGAGAGTGTGCGCCGCGGGGATTGGCGCCGGCGTCAGGAGTTCTGCTACTGGCTCACCCCGCAGATTGAGCTGACCGGAAAGACTCTGGGCATTTTCGGCTTCGGAGATCTCGGCCGCCGTGTTGCGGAAATAGGCCATGCCTTCAGAATGAAGGTCATCGCCTGTGCGCATCGGCCCATGCCCAAACCCGGCTATGAACCGTTTGAATTTGTCTCCCGTGAAGAACTGTTCCGCTGTTCCGACGTGCTTTCCCTGCACTGCCCGCTCACTGCCGAGACAAGGGGGCTGGTCTGCGCGGAGACGCTCGCTCTCATGAAGAACGGCAGTCTGCTCATCAACACGTCCCGCGGCCCCGTGGTGTCGGACAAGGACGTGGCCGACGCCTTGAACAGCGGGCATCTTGCGGGTTTTGCCGCGGATGTGCTGGAAGAAGAGCCGCCGCAGGACGACGATCCGCTGCTCACCGCGCCCAATGTGCTGCTCACGCCGCACATTGCCTGGGCGACGTCGGGGGCCATGTCCAACATTGCGGAAATCACTGCGGAAAACATACGTCGTTTTCTTGCCGGGAATCCGCAGAATGTGGTGAACGCCGCTCTGCTGAAGCGCACGGCCGCTGAGTAAGTATGCCCGGGAAAATACAAAAGCCCGTCGTGCAGGGGAAGCGCGGCGGGCTTTACTGTCTCTTGACGGGAGAATGTTCAGTCGTCGTCCTCTTCATCGAGGACGGCATCGGCCACGAAATCAAAGGCTATCCGTTCGATGGGGACTTCAGGCTCATAGGCGAGAATGTCGGCAAGGAAGGTTTCGGAGACTTCCCGGCGGCCTGCCTTGGCCTCCTCGATGAGTTCGTTCATGCGTTCCGTGTAGGCGTGGATGAGGCGGAAGACTTCGGCCACTACGGGGCTTGCAGGCGGTGTGTCGTTTTCTTCCCCGCCGCCGCAGCTGCTGTTTTCTTCTTCCACAGAGTCGTCGTAGGCATCGAGGGCGGCGTTGATTTCCAGTTCAGAAAGAGCGGCAAATTCGGGCGACGTTTTGATGGTGTGCATGACTTGGCCTCGTGCGCGGGTTGGCAGGAAAAGCGCCGTTCCTAGGGTTGACTGAGAAGTTTGACGGGGTTCAGCCTCTCCACCATGCGCTTATGGGGGATCTTAGCCTGGCGCAGCGCCAGATGGAGATCCGTGGTGGTATAGATGTCCCGCAAAATGACGGGAGAATACGCGCCTTCTCCGGCGGGAAAGACGGCAAGCAGGGGTATGCTTGCGCTGCCCAGGGCGCGGAGCAGGTCTTCCTTGGCCTTGTCCTTGAAGGTCATGTCCACCTTCATGGCCTCCACAGAGTACTGTTCCATGATGGGCAGGAGCGTGGGGGCCGAAAGGGTGGTGCTTTCCAGCACCTTGCAGGTCGGACACCAGTCGGCGGTAAATTCCACAATCATGGGCTTTTTGCCCAGATAGTCAGCAAAGGTTTCCTCGCTGTATTCCACCCAGGGCACGGTTTCCTTCTGCGCCGGCAGGAAGGCCCAGAAGCCGCAGAGGAAGATGGCCAGAAAAGCGAAGGTTCCCAGGAACATACGGCGGGTGATGGAACCGCGCAGACTGCCCCAGCGCCCCCAGATCCACGAGGCCGTGGCCGCGACGAGCAGGGTGACGAGAGTCTTGACGTGCAGGGCGGGCGGCAGCAGGGAGAAGAGGTAGATGGCCGTGGCCATGAGCAGAAGCCCCAGGATGCGCTCAAGCACGCTCAGCCAGGCGCCGGGGCGTGGCAGGAAGTGGACAAGCCGTGGGAAGCAGGCGATGAGAAGGTAGGGCAGAGCCATGCCCACGCCTGTTGAGGCGAAGATGGTCATGAGCACGGGCAGAGGCTTGGTCATGCCCCAAGCCAGGACGCCGCCGAGCAGGGGACCGCTGCACGGTGTGGCAAGCAGCGTGGTGAAGAGTCCTGTGGTAAAGGCCTGCATACGCGGAGTTCTGCCGTCAGGCTGGAGATCAAGTACGGGCAGGTGGAACACGTCGAACATGGACAGGCCCATGCAGAAGACAATGAGCAGCATGAAGAAGATGACTTCGCTGCTTTGGAAAAGCTGCCCCCACAGCATACCTGTAAGCCCGGAAATGACGGCCAGAAGCGTGAACCAGGCCACGATGCCCGCAGCAAAGTAGAGGGTGTGTTCGCGGATGCTGCGCCTGCGCTCCTCAAGAGAATCGCTGGAGGCGAGAAGTATGGAAAACTTCATGGTGAGCACGGGCAGGACGCAGGGCATGATGTTGAGCAGCAGACCGGCAAGCAGTCCTACACCGATGGCGCGAAGCCAGCTGTCAATATGGAAGCTGTCCTTGAGCGGCTGCGGCAAGAGCTTCTGTTCTTTTTTGGGCGCTGGAGCTTCCGTGCCCGTGGGCACGGGAACGGAAGGTTTGTCGAGGCCGGAAGAGCGATGCTGCAGAACAGAAGTATGAGCCTGGGGGAGCAGTGCAGAACGGGAGACCGCGGACTCTTCCTTCGTCTGAGGAGCAGTTTCGGTGAGGACTTCACCGGAAGAGGTATCGGCGTCGGCGGCGCGGCTCTTCTTCAGAGCCTCAAACCACGGAAGCTGAGCGGCATTTTTCAGTTCCGGAGGTGCCGTGGGCAGAAGTATGCGGGTGCGGACGGGCTGGCAGTGTTCGTTGGAACAGGCCAGAAGCGAAACTTCAAGTGTGACGGCTGATTTTTTCGCTTCCTTGAAGAGCAGAAAGACGGGTGTCGCGTCCTTGTAGACAACGCTGCTGCCGCCATCGGGAAGAGCCTTTCTGACGCCGGGAACATAGCGGATCTGAAGCTCATCGCCGGAGATCGGGCTTCCTTCAGTCTGAGCGGATACTGAGAGCGGCATTCCTTCGTCGCCGGGTTCGTGGGCGTAGGTATGGTAGCCAGGCGAGGGGATGAGCCACAGCACGGCCATGGAAATGTTTCTGTCCGTGGGAGGGGCGAGCTGTTTGCCATCCACCGCGGAGAGCTTTACCCACTCGGTATGAAAGCGATACGGCGGCGTTTCGTCCGCAGCTCGAAGGACGGCGGACGAAAAAACGAGGGCGGCAAGGACGGCAAACAGCGTTCCAGCAGCGAGTATGCGGGCCAGTATCTTCTTCATGGGGCGTTCATAAACTTTTTTGAAGAAAAAGGCAAAAAATTTCTTGACGGAGAGGGGGCGCACGGGTATGTATAACCCCGCTCTGGGGTCACTAGCTCAATTGGTAGAGCAGTTGACTCTTAATCAATTGGTTCGGAGTTCGAGTCTCCGGTGACCCACCAGAGAAGCAGTGCCTCACGAGAGATCGTGGGGTTTTTTCGTATGTCCTGCGAGCGGTGGGAGCAGTGCCGCACGCCGCTTGACACGGCATTCCGCAGAAAATAAATTTGTACGGGGGATGCGTTTTTCTTCAGAAAACGCGGGGCCTTGAAATTGTGTCAGTCAGGAGCAATGGCCTTGGGACAGGAAGAGCGTGACGGCGTACAGACGGACTTTGCCGCAACGGAAGAAGATGAGGCACGGGCGCAGGCCCTGGTAGAGGAAAAAGACAGCGAGTCCCGCGTCAGGCTCTACGCATCCGGGGGGATGATGGCTCGCATCCTGTCCGTGATTCTGATCGCCTTCTCGGCGTTTCAGCTTTACGCCTCCACCTTCGGTACGCTGGATGCCATGAAGCTGCGCTCCTGGCACATCATTTTTCTCCTGGTTCTCGCCTTCCTGCTGTATCCTGCCTGCCGGAGAGAAAAGCGCAGCCGTACTCTGCCTACGCTCTGGGATCTCGCCTGTACGGGCGCTGCTCTGTATGCCTTCGGCTATCTCATCCTGCACTATGACGACATCGCCATGGGCGGCGGCTGGTTCACGACACAGGACTATGTGGCTGCGGGCATAGGAGTGGCCGTCGCGTTCGAGGCGGCACGGCGTGTGGTTCCGAATCTGGCATGGCTTGCCTTCGCTTTTTTCGCCTATACCTTCGTGGGAAAGTATATCCCGGGAGCCTTCGGGCATGTGGGCTTTCCGCTGACACGCGTCATGGACCACATGTTCTGGGGCAGTCAGGGACTGCTCGGCGTGGGCGTCGGTGTCTCCGCGACCTATGTTTTCCTCTTCGTCCTTTTTGGCGCGTTCCTGCGGCTCAGCGGCTTCAGCGAATTTATCAACGATCTGGCGCTCACGCTGGTGGGCCGCACGTCGGGCGGTCCAGCCAAGGTTTCCGTCATTGCCAGCGCCCTCATGGGCATGATTAACGGCAGTGCGCTCGCAAACGTGGCCACAACGGGAGCCATCACCATCCCGCTCATGAAGAAGACCGGCTACAAGTCTGAATTTGCCGGAGCCGTGGAAGCTGTTGCCAGCACGGGCGGACAGTTCGCGCCGCCCATCATGGGCGCAGTGGGCTTCATCATGGCGGAATTTCTCGGGGTGAGCTATGTGAAGGTGATGCTTGCGGCCGCCATTCCCGCCTTTCTGTACTATCTTGGACTCCTTATGGCAGTGCATTTCGAGGCGAAGAAACTGGGACTCAAGGGGCTGTCCAGGGAGTACATTCCGGACGCGCTTCAGGTCATCCGCCGCCGTGGTCATCTCAGTGTGCCCCTTGTCGCACTCATGGCGCTCATGTTCATGGGCTATACACCGCTTTTTGCCGCTTCCGTTGCTATTTTTGCCACTGTCGCTGCCTCATGGCTCTCTCCGGATACCCGCATGGGGCCGCGCCGCATTCTCGAAGCTCTGGAAGAGGGGGCGCGCGGAGCCGTCGGTGTGGGCGTGTCCTGCGTCATCATCGGCATTATCATCGGTTCCGTGTCTCTCACCGGCCTGGGCCTGACCTTCGGCTTCCAGGTGCTGAAATATGTGGGAGAAGGTCAGCTCTATCTAGGCGGACTTTTCGTCATGCTCATGAGTACCGTCCTCGGCATGGGGGTACCCGGTGTGGCCGCCTACGTCATCGTGGCCGCCGTGGCCGTGCCCGTGCTCACGGGCGTGGGCGTGGCGCCCATGGCCGCACATATGTTCTGCCTGTTCTACGCCTGCCTTTCCAACATCACGCCGCCCGTGGCCATGTCTTCCTATGTGGCTGCGGGCATCGCAAGGTCCAACGAAACCAGAACTTCGCTCATCGCCATGCGTCTGGGGCTTTCCGGCTTTATTCTTCCGTTCTTCTTCCTCAACAATCCGCTCCTGCTCTACAGTTCGGAACATCCTGCTCTGGCTTCCCTGTGGGCCTTCGTGACTGCCGGCGTAGGTGTGAGCGCGCTTGCCGTGGGACTGGAACGCTGGATGTTCACCCGCTGTTCCATCCTCGAAAGTGCGCTGTTCCTGGGTGGAGCCATTCTGACCATCGACCCCGGGCTGACAACGGACATGCTCGGTTTTGCGCTCATTTTTTGCGCAGTGTATTTGAATTATCGCGCTGCTGCGGCTGCAAGAAAGGCCGCTTCACCCGCCAATCCCGCCGCTTCCGAAGCGCGGCGATAACCTCTGCTTTCCCCATAAGGAGTTTTTATGCGTAACGTTCTTCTTTCCCTGGCGGCTTCCGCCGCCCTGATCCTGAACGCTGCGGGCGTTCAGGCGGCCGATCATGCCCCCGTGAACATCAGTATTCCCACGGCGGCGACGACCAGCACCCTTTATCCCATTGGCGCGGCTCTGGGCAACCTTTGGAGCAGCAAGATTCCCTATGTGAAGGCCAGCGTCCAGTCTTCCAAGGGCGGAGTACAGAACCTTCAGCTTCTCAGCACGAAGGACGCTCAGGTCTCCTTCGCCATCACCAGCATCACCTATCAGTCCATGAAGGGACTGGACAAGTTCAAGGGCCATGCCTATCCCGATGTGCGCATCATCGCCGGTCTGTATTATAATCCCAATCAGGTCATTGCGCGCGCCGACAGCAGCGTGAACAGCCTCAAGGACTTCAAGGGCAAGACTTTCGTGCCCGGCGTCGCGGGCGGAACCACCATCGGTGAAACAGCCGTCCATTTCGCCGCCGCCGGACTTAATTACCCTGGCGACATCAAGGCTCAGTTTGTGGGGCCTGCCGAAGCCGGCGACCTCATGCGCAACAAGCAGATCGATGGCGTCTGGATCATGGCCGGTCTGCCCAATGCCGGTGTGTCTGAAATGTGCACGACGGCCAACGGCCGGCTTGTGAATATCGATGACGACACCTTCACAGCGCTTCAGAAGGAATATCCCTGGTATGCCAAGTTCCAGATTCCGGCCGGCACCTATCCCGGACAGAATGAGGCCGTGCAGACTACAGCGGTAAAGATGATCCTCATGACGGACGCATCCATGCCCGAAGACGTGATCTACGACCTCACCAAGTGTTTCTGGGAGAACCAGGACATCGTTCGTCAGGCACATGCCGTGATGAAGGACATCTCGCTTGAAGGCGCAGTGACCGACCTTGCCGGCATCCCCCTGCATCCAGGCGCTGCCAGGTATTACAAGGAAGCCGGCGTCCTGAAGTAAGCCCTTTCTGGCGTGAAAAAGCCGCCATGCTCCGGTTGATTCGAGCTGAGGCGGACAGAGCGGTTTTTCGCAAAGGTGTCATCTGAAAAAACGGCGTCCCTCCTGGATATACCGGTTCCAGTGGGGACGTCTTCGTTTCCGAAACGCCTCAGGGAACAGTGGACACGGGGACTGAATAAGACAGTCTGTCAGGAGAACACGCTCCGGGGGTGGTGAAAAGCGTGTTTTTCCGGGCCAGCGGATATTTGCTTTACAACGCCCGAATTTCCTTTTAAAAGAAGGTCTGCCCGAAACCGGAACGCCTTGCCGGAGCGTATTCGGGTTGATTCTCCGGTCTCTGCCTTTTGTCATCCATCAGCCGTTTCCTCCCGTGTTTCAGCCCGGGAAGAAAGGTTGCCAACCTTGGGCGCACCGCCCCCTGTGAGGCTCACCATGTCCAAAAACAACAAAGTTATCCTCGCCTACTCCGGCGGTCTGGACACTTCCGTCATTCTGAAATGGCTTATCGTTGAGCGCGGCTATGAAGTCGTCACCGTCACGGCTGATCTCGGTCAGGAAGATGATCTTGACGGCGTGGAACCCAAGGCCCTGAAGACGGGGGCCAGCAAGGCCTATATCGAGGATCTGCGCGACGAGTTCGCCAGAGATTATATCTATCCCATGCTCCGCTCCGGGGCCAGCTACGAAGGGCGTTACCTCATGGGTACGTCCATCGCCCGCCCGCTCATCGGCAAGCGGCTCGTTGAGATTGCCAAGCAGGAAGGCGCGTTCGCCATTGTTCACGGCGCGACCGGCAAGGGCAATGATCAGGTGCGCTTTGAACTTGCGATCAACGCTCTTGCGCCCGAACTTCAGGTTATCGCCCCCTGGCGCGAATGGGATCTCATGAGCCGCACGGCACTCACGGCCTTTGCCGAAAAGCACGGCATTCCGGTCAACGCTTCCAACAAGCATTACAGCATGGATCGCAACATGCTGCACTGCTCCTTTGAAGGCAGCGAACTGGAAGACCCGTGGGAAGAACCCGGCCCGAACAGCTACATCATGGCCGTACCTGTGGAGCAGGCTCCCAACGAACCTGAATACATCACCATCGGCTATGAAAAGGGCGATGCCGTCACCCTGAATGGTGAAAGGCTGTCCCCACGCGAAATGGTCATGAGCCTGAACAAGATCGCCGGAAAGCACGGTATTGGCCGCCTCGACATGGTGGAAAACCGCTTTGTGGGCATGAAGAGCCGCGGTGTGTACGAGACCCCAGGCGGAACCGTGCTGCACATTGCGCATCAGGATCTGGAAGGTATCTGCCTCGACCGCGAAGCGCTGGCCACCCGCGAGACCATACTTCCCCGCTATGCGGCTGCCGTGTATAACGGCTTCTGGTTCTCCCCGGAACGCGAGGGTATGCAGGCCATGATCGACCAGATGCAGCAGGGCGTGACCGGCGAAGTCCGCCTGAAGCTCTACAAGGGCAACGCCTGGCCCGTGGGACGCTATTCTCCGCACAGCCTGTATTGTCAGGATCTCGCTACCTTTGAAGAATGCGCCACTTACGACCACAAGGACGCTGCCGGCTTCATCCGGCTTCAGGGGCTGCGCATCCGCGGCTATGCCGACCGCAAGAGCCGCTTCCTGAAGTAAGAGGCCGTTTGTCTCTTGACCGGCGAGGGAGCGGACAGAGAGTCTGCTCCCTCGGTTTTTCAGGCGCACCGTGCCTGCGGTTCTGCCGTCACCTCATCCTTCCTCGTTTGAAGTTTTCTTTCGGGAGTCACTATGTCCGATAAGCCTTGGGGCGGCCGTTTCAAGGAAAGCACCAGCCTTGCTGTGGAAGCCTATACGGAATCCATCTCCTTCGACAGCGCACTCTACGCGCAGGACATCGCCGGCTCCAAGGCTCATGCCCGTATGCTGGGCGAACGGGGCGTTCTTTCGCGGGAAGAAGCTGCCCGTCTTATCGACGGACTCGAGCGGGTGAAACGAGAGATTGAGGAGGGGGTCTTTCCCTGGAAGCAGGAATTGGAAGACGTCCACATGAATATCGAGACCCGGCTCACGGAACTCGTGGGCGAAGTGGGCAAGAAACTGCACACGGGGCGCAGCCGCAACGATCAGGTCTGTCTTGATTTTCGCCTCTTCGTTTCGGACAATCTGCGTGAGTGGATGAAGCTCACACGGCAGCTCATCCGCGTCTTTGTCCGCAGGGCGGAGGAAAACCGTGAAGTGCTCCTGCCGGGATGTACGCACATGCAGCCCGCCCAGCCTGTGAGTCTGGCGCATCACCTTCTGGCCTATGCCTGGATGCTGAAGCGGGACGTGGAGCGCATGGCCGACTGTGAACGCCGTGTCCGCGTAAGTCCCTTGGGAGCGGCGGCACTGGCCGGAACGACCTATGATCTAGACCCCGCTATGGTGGCCGAAGAACTTGGCATGTACGGCACCTTCGACAACAGCATGGACGCCGTGGCCGACAGGGATTTTGCGGAGGAGGCGCTGTTCTGCGGCTCCGTCTGCATGGGGCATCTCTCCCGTTTCTGCGAAGAGCTTATCTGGTGGGCCAATCCGATGTTCGGCTATGTCACGTTTTCCGACAGGCATTCCACGGGTTCTTCCATCATGCCGCAGAAGAAAAATCCTGATGTCGCCGAGATCATGCGCGGCAAGACGGGGCGCGTGTACGGCAATCTGTTCAACCTTATGACCATCATGAAGGGCATACCTCTGACCTACAACCGTGACCTTCAGGAAGACAAGCTGCCCTTCATCGACACGGACAGAACTGTGCGCCATTCCCTTTCCCTCATGGCCGACATGCTGGACGGATTGACTTTCCACCCCGGCCGTATGCGCCGTGCCCTTGCTTCCGGTTTCCTCAATGCTACGGAACTGGCCGATTATCTTGTGGGCAAGGGGCTGCCGTTTCGGGAGGCTCATCATGTCTCCGGGCGGGCCGTTGCCTGCGCCGAGGAAAAGGGTGTGGGGCTGGAAGACCTCAGTCTGGAAGAACTGCGCGCTTTCAGTCCGCTCATCGAAAAGGATGTGTTCGCAGCGTTGGAGTATGACCGTGCCGTGGCTCGCCGCAACGTGCCCGGCGGCACAGGTCCGCGCTCCGTGGCCGGGCAGCTCAAGCGGCTCGGGGAGTGGCTGGGTGGCGCGGAGCAGGCATGAGACGCCGAAAGAAAACACCGCCGGCAGCGTACGCGGAGACTGCGGACTGGCTGAAAAAGGCGGTACACAGCGCACCGCGCCCCCTTCCTGCGGGCTTCTTTCCGCGCATCCTCGAACATGCTGAGGCAGAGGGCTTCGAGCGCGGGACGCTTCTGGACGTTCTCGACGAGTGGCTGAATTACGGCTACTGCCGCATCACGGATTCCATCGCACAGGATATAGAGATCACACCGGAAGGCGGCCGCTTCTTTTACCGGAACCTGTGAACGTTGCCACAGCGGCAGACCGTTGTTTCTGCGAGAGTTACAATTTTTTTCCTTTTTACTCCTAAAGCAGACAGCGGATATTTTAAAGTGGCACTTTAACTTTTGGCGCATCCGAAGTATTCTGGCCACACCCGCTCTTTCAGGCCGACAGTGCGCAAGGGGGGAGCAGTTCTTGTAATCAGGCCGCGGTGATGGGACAGAACAGGGGGAGAGAGCCGGCGGGGGCGGAAAGGGCGGACTTCCCGCCGCAGGGACGACAGCCGTTTTTTGCATGAGTTCGGCCTGTTCGCCGCCCTTGCGCTTTCAGGAGGGCATTTCTTCAGCTATTCCGGGAAGGCGGGAAATTTCAGAGCAGGAAGGCTGTCGCCAGACCGAGAAAGATAAAGAAGCCGCCGGAGTCGGTGAGTGCCGTGAGGAAGATGCTGGAGGCTTGGGCAGGGTCTCTGCCGAGGGAACGCAGAACCAGCGGAATGGCGCCGCCGGCCATAGCCCCCAGGAGCATGTCGAGCAGAAGTGAAACGCCCATGACGGCGGCCAGATTCTTGCTTCCACTGAGCATGATCACGCCGCCATAGGCCAGGAGTGCCATGACGAGTCCGGTGCCGAGTCCGATTTTGCTCTCGCGCAGTACGGCGGTCCAGGCGCGTCTTGCATCGAAACTTTCCGTGGCCAGCTGACGGATCATCACGGCTAGTGCCTGCTGCCCTGTATTGCCCGCCTGGTTGGCGACCATGGGCATCAGGACGGCGAGGAGCGCCATCTGAGCGATGGAGCCTTCAAACAGCGAGACGATGAAGGCCGACAGCGACGAGGTACACATATTGATGACGAGCCAGGGAAGACGCATGAACACGGAGCGTTTCCACGGCGTATCCACGGATTCGTCCTGTCCTGCGCCCACCATGCCGAGCATGTCGGCACTGGCCTCGTCCTGAATGATGTCCAGAACGTCGTCGTGCGTGACGACGCCCATAAGATGATTTTCCCGATCGACAACGGGCAGGCAGAGAAAATTGTAGTGCCCCAGCAGACGTGCCACTTCAGCCTTGTCGGCGTCGAACTGTACGGCAATGACATCCTGTCCGCTCACCATGCTTTCCACCTGGGTTCCCGGGCGGGCCAGCATGAGATCGCGCAGGGAAATGACGCCTTCCAGCGTGGAGCCTCTGTCCACCACATAGACGTAGTAGGGCATTTCCTTTTCTTCAAGTTCGCTTCGGATGCGCTGTATGGCCTCGTCCACGGTGGAATACAGATCCACCATGATGATGTCCGTGTTCATGACGCCTGCGGCCGTATCCGGGTCGAAGGCTAGCAGCTTGCGCAGCTCATCGGCGTCGTCCGCGGGGAGATTGCTCAGCAGAATGTCGCGGTGATCTTCCTCGACTTCGTCCAGAATGTCCACGGCGTCGTCGGGATCCATTTCCGCGAGAAGCCGGGCCGCATCGTCGGCGTCCATGTTTTCCAGAACATCGCCCGCGACTTCTTCATCCAGTTCGGCCAGAGCGTCTGCGGCTTCTTCTGCGGGCAGATGGCTCAGGACGCAGACCTGCTTGCTGAGGGGGAGCTGTTCCAGATGTTCCGCACGGTCGGCGGGATGGATGAAATCATCGCTTTGAATATCGCTCCCGCAGCGGGCCAGTCCGTCGGTCTGTTCGGTGTCCGGCTTGTCGCTTTCTCCGTGTCCGTTCTTGTCGGCAGGGGCTGGGATCGTGACGGAAGCGTGCAGGTCTCCGGTTTCTTGGCGAACAATATCTTTGCCGGTATCGTGTTCTTTCTGCCGTTCTGCGGAAGAGGTATCGGAACTGGTGACAGAGGAAGGAGCGTTCAGGTCTTCCTGTTCGCGGATATCTTTTTGCATGTCGAAGCACTCCTCCGCCTTCGGTGAACCGAAGCGGCAGCCTTGCGTGTTCTGCCGGGATAGTCCGCCCTGACCGCTTTTCACCTTGGGACAAGGGCGATGCCATGATTTCTGAAGACGGTTCTGCATACCATGCCATGGCCTTGGGAGCAAGCGTTGTGACGTGGTGGCTCATCCGAATTTGAGAGGTGAGACCTAGGGATGGGCGGCCGTAAAAAATCGTCCGATGTCTGCCTTCCCCTGATGTTGCAACATATGGGGGCGGCATTTGCCGCCTTGAAGGGAACGGCGCGGAAGAATGCGTCCCTAAAAAAAGAGGCCGCGGGGAAGCCGCAGCCTCTGCGCTTCAATGCAGAAAAGGGTTACTTCACCGTGTAGAATTTGGAGCCGTCAGCGCCGCACACGGGGCACTTGCCTTCATACTTGCCCTTGTGGATGTAGCCGCACACGGGGCAGATGTAGTAGTCTTCGCCGTCGGCCTTGGGATCCTTGGCCGCATCCTTGTACAGCTCGGCATGGATGCCTTCCACCTTGCAGACCATTTCAAAATATTTGGCGATGGCCTTTTCCTCTTCGTTTTTGGCGTCCTCGATCATGGCGGGATACATGACGGTGCATTCATGGGTCTCGCCGGCAATGGCGGCCTGGAGGTTTTCGGCAGTGCTCTTTACTTCCTTGGCGCTGCGGAAGTGGGCGAGAGCGTGGATGGTCTCGGCTTCGGCGGCGGCACGGAACAGCTTGGCAGCCTGGGAGCAGCCTTCTTTTTCAGCCTGCGCGGCAAAGGCAAGATACTTGCGGTTGGCCTGGGATTCCCCGGCAAAAGCTTCCATCAGATCGGCATGGGTCTTGCTCATAAGTTCTCCTTGTGCGAAAACAGGAATGCGCATGAGCGCAGTGTTTCAGGTTTTGTCTCAAACAGGAATGATTTCTATTTAGTAAAAAACAGGGCGCCTGTAAAGCGTTTTTTTGCCTGGAGGCGTTTTTTCCTTTTCGCCCGCCGTGCTGCCTGTATAAAAGGGCGAGTCTGCGCCGTTCCTTTGCAGAGGCAGGTGGAACAAGCGAGACCTTTTTTCTCACTCAGGAATCGTCATGGCTGCGTATCGGATCCCAGCGCTTTCTCTTTTTGACACTGACTCCTCCCCAGTCAGGGATGGAGGCTCTTTTTTCGTGCGCTTCGAAGAGGAGATAAAAAGAAGCCGCTTTATCACCACGCTGGCTCATGCCGACAGCCGCGAGCGGGCGCTTGCCTTTGTCGAGTCCGTACGCAGGGAGTTTCCCGACGCCACACATCACTGCTGGGCGTATGCGGCGGGGGCGCCCGGAGACACGGCCCGCGTGGGGCAGAGCGACGATGGAGAACCGCACGGCACGGCTGGCCGCCCCATGCTGACGCAGCTTCTCCATAGCGGCGTGGGCGAGATCGCAGCAGTGACGGCTCGTTACTTCGGGGGCGTCAAGCTGGGGACAGGAGGATTGACGCGAGCCTATCAGAACGGCGTCAAAGAAGCGCTGACGCTGTTGCCGGTCGTGGAAAAAAAGACGTTGTGCCGCGCATGGGCAGAAGTGGACTATGCCCATGTGGATCGCTTTTACCGTCTCCTTCCCCGCTTTCAGGCGCGGGTTTCTGGAGAAGAGTTTGGCGGCGTGGCGCTGTTCACCGTGGAATTTCCCGATGACTGCCTTGAGCCGTTCAACTCGGCGCTGCGGGAGACGACAGACGGCCGCAGCGAGCTGATCCGTTTGATGGATATCTGAGTTGCCCGGTTTTCAGGTATCGGGCCGGCAGCGCTTCTGGCAGCTTTGAGCTTTCAGGGGGGGACGCATCGGGAATTGCCGTATGGAAAGCATACTCATCGCAGCACTAGTCCGTACAGAACTGCTTCTTGATTTTTGGAACTGTTTGCGGCACAACAGAGAAAACTGTGACCAAGGGAGAAAAGATGAGCAATCCTCTTGTTCTGATGGAAACTTCTTCGGGTGATATACTGCTGGAACTCTTTGCCGACAAGGCTCCGGCTACGGTGGCAAACTTTCTCCGCTATGTGGATGAAGGCTTTTACGACAACACGATCTTTCACCGTGTGATCAAGGGGTTCATGATCCAGGGCGGCGGCCTCGGTGTGCGCATGGACGAAAAGCCAACGCATGAACCGATTCAGAACGAGGCGGGGAACGGTCTGAGCAACCTTCGGGGAACGCTGGCCATGGCACGCACTTCGGAGCCGCATTCCGCAGCGGCACAGTTCTTCATCAACCTTGTGGACAATGAAGAACTGGATCATAAGGACGACAGCGCCGAAGGCTACGGCTACTGCGTCTTCGGGCAGGTGGAAGACGGCATGGACGTTGTGGACAAGATAGCCAAGCTGAAGGTCAGGCCGCAGGGCGAGCATGAAGCCGTTCCTGTGGATATGGTGGTCATTTCACGGGCCAGTCGCTTCGAATGAGTGCTTTCGGAAGTCCCGGAAGACGTATTTCGTATTTTCATACAGGAGTGCCGCTGTGAAAGTCCTGTGGGTGATTTTTGGCATCGTGGTCATTGTTGGGGCCGCCGTTCTGTTCTGGCCTGAACGCTGCGCCCCGGAAATCAAAAAGCGCGAGCCTGGAAGCGGCATCCCGGAAGGCCGGGAGGATGAATACAGCGCCGGACTTGAGCCAACGCAATGCGAGAGGCCCGTACTGTACACGCTGCACACCTGCCGGCACTGCATTCGTCTCAAGGAATATCTGGCCGCACGGAGTGTCTTTGTGCAGGAGGTCTACCTGGACGATTTTGAAGGAACGGCCCGGCAGGCTCTGCTGACAACGCTTCGCAGATACAATCCCCGCGGCTCCTTCCCGACTCTCGTGCTTCCCGATGGGCGCTGCGTCGTTGGCTTTCAGGAAGCAATGGTAAAAAAGCTCTTCGGCTGGGAAGACTGAACGACCCTTTATCACTGAGCTGTGAGTCATGAATAAAAAAGTTCTTGTGACCGGTCTCCTCGTTTTTTGGTCTGGTGTCGCCGGATATATGGGTATGCGTATCCTCGAAAGCTATGCCGAGGACGCTGTGCAGGCCGCGCTTTCCGCCATTCCCGCCACGGCGGAGGAAATCAGGTTTTCCCCTCTTGACAAGAGTCTTAAAATCAAGGGGATAGCCTACGAGATTCCTGATGAGAAGATTCAGCGCAAGGGAACCATCGCCGAGGCAGAAGTGAAGGGGTTCAACCGCAAGATTCTCTATGTTCTGCCCAAAATGGATCCCTACGATCCCGAATCGCTGCCAAAGGTGGCGGACGCTATTTCTCTGAAGGGTCTTTCCGAAACCAGTCATGTTGGATATGAAATCATAACGCGTACCATTGGGAACGTTGAAATCGTCAACTGGCATCAGCGGTTGGGGCTTGTCCTTGATCAGTACAGCCGCTACGGGGCTGGAGAGCGATTCTACGAAGAACTTTTCCGCTGCCGTATGGACGAGGTGAAGTTTTCCGCAGCGGAGACAGTCATTCGGGACAACACATCATCGCAGCCCATCACGTTCCGCATTGCGGAAGGAAGCCTGCCCGGTGGCATCCACGCTCCCAAAGCGGGCGCGTTCGTGGCGCCTGTGTCGCTTCGGCTGAAAGGCATGACCTTTGCGGGAGGCAACGGCTCCGGGGCCCTCGAGACGTTTGAGCTGAAAGACGTCGTGCCCCCTGAACCAAAACAACTTGCCCAGATGATCGAATTTCTCAAAACCGTGTACACCGGCACGGAAGAAGATTTCGAGAAATTGAAGGAACTCTGCGCCCAGGCATGGAAGGACAGACTGCCGATCTCTTCCGTGAGTGCAGGCGGCGGGCTTTTCAGGAATGGTGACAATCTCATCCGCTTCAGAAACATTCTTTATTCCATCGCCGGTAATGCCGAAGGCGGTTCGCAGACACTGAAGATACAGAATGTGCGTATTCCTGCGGAAACGATGGAAGAACTTGCGGACACCGTGAAACGTTTTGCACCTGATGGCTTTGACCTGTCCCTGGATTGCACAAGCCGCTATTCCGGTACTGGGATGGCGGGAACAGCGGAGTATACGCTTAAAGATCTTGGGCGTCTGCGTGTTGCCGCAGAGTTTAAAGGCGATGTCAAGGAAATTCAGCGCGTGGCGCGTACCAGTACGCCGGAGGAGGCTCTGGCTTTGCTCTCGCGTTTCGAGATAAGAAAGTTTTCCGCAGACTACGAAGATTGGGGACTCTTGCCGCTCTGCATGGCAGTCTTTGCGGAAGGAAGCGCTGAAGAGCTTCAGGATGCCTTGACACTGATACAACAGGAAGCCGCCGCCATGCGCAGAAAAGGCGGCGTGTTCTGGACGGAACTCGCTCATGTTCTCGAAGAGCAGTTCAACGCGCCCGGAACAGTTCATGTTGACTTTGAAGCACCCAGAGCTGTTTCCCTCATGCAGCTCACCATGATGATGCTCACCAAGAGCGGAGAACTGCCTGTGACACTGTCGTCCACGCCCGGCCCGAAGGCACTGAGTAGTTATCCCATACTCAATTGACGGGCGAACCACCCCATCATGTAGAAAGGGCGGCGGAGTGATTTGCCGCCTTACTTGGTTAAACGAAAACCCCCAGTATTGGTCTGCCCCCTGTCAAGTAGACATCTAAAAAGCCCCTGTGGCATTGATTCTAAGCGGTCAGCTTTTCCCGA
>NZ_CANRLT010000018.1 GCF_947631555.1 uncultured Mailhella sp.
TCTCTGGCGTTGTTTCAGCGATTTCGCGTTAACGGCAAGATCGAAGAACTTTTATCATTATTAAAGTGATACTCTCTCTCCGACAGCGTAGGTGGACGCCGCTTTTCCCGCTTCCACGGCTCGGAAGGCGGCTTTCTCATGAAGGGTGGCAGCTTTCTCGACTCCGAGGAAAAAGACGTCTACCCGGGGAAGCGGGAAGAAGTGTCTATGTTTAAAAAGGAGGCTCCGTTCTCCCCGTACAGTACGCGTAAAATGGGTGCCAGACTCGTGCTTGCCTCGATCAATGTTCCCGGCGCCGCCCGCTCGAACCGTATCCTTGAGGATGAAAAAAGTCTGAGCGGCGGCATAAGCACTGCTCAGGGGCCGGCACAGCCGGCGGAAGGAGCGCCCACGCTTTCAGGGCAGGAGCAGCCCGGCCTCCAGACCGGAGAAGCCCGAACAAAACCGGGAAGAGAGCGCCTGGTCTCTCTGGATCCGAACGGCGATCCGCTTCAGGAACTGGAAAAGATCTATGCGGCAACGGCTTCTCCGTTCATGAAGAGCAACCTCGATCAGCTTCGCGAACTGCTCAGGGGGCTGAATGCTTCGCTTGCCCGGGAAAAAGACGAAAACCTTCTGGGGGCTCTGCGTGCGGCAGTGTATAAGGCGGATTCCCTGTCCAATATTGCCTTTCGCTGCTATCAGTTGACTGTTTGGCTCGACGATCTGAAAAAGAAGGTTAAACTCTCTGCCGAAAAGGAAAAATCTTACAAAGATCAGATTCTTGAATATTATAAAAACCTTGAAAGGTCTACGGATTTTTATCGCCTCAGTGTAAAGGAAATCGCAGAATATCCCAAAAAGGACGTCTCCGACAAACTAGTCCAGCTGCGCAAGGAATACGCTGGCGAGAATCAGCTTGATCAAAGATTCAAACGCAATTTGGACATTTTTTCTGAACATGTGGATTTCGTCAGAACACAGAGCATTGGAAGATTGACCAACAGAATGGTGTGGAGCAAGGTTATAAATGCTCAGGTAACGCGCTCTACTGTGTTTCAACTGGAAAAGGAAACCCACAAAAAGAAGGGGAAGTAGAACATGCAGGATACAGATGACGAAAAACGCCCGCCGGTTCAGGGCATAGGCGGATGGCTGCTGTGCTATGTCGTGCTCTCCTCCCTGGCGCTGGTGGTCATGCTCGTGAGCAGCATTCAGGATGTTCTGCTGATCATGAGTTCTCCGGAGCTGCTTCTGCCTGTCCTCTCGACGCTGTTCATCACCATCGTGTGGGGGCTGGTCTACGCCAGGGCACTGTATGAGCTGATCCGGTTGCGCAGGGGCGCTGTTTCCAGGATCCGTAAGGTCATTCTCCTCAGTCCGATAGTCAACGCCCTGCTTCCCTTCATCTTTTCCCTCGCCCTGTTCATGAAGATTCCCGGAGCCGGACTTGCGGCGATACTCGCCGCGGCCTACGATATGCCGAATGTTGCGAATATCGTCAGCTCCTTTCTCGTGGCCGGGATATGGTACTGGTACTTCAAAGTTTCGCTGCGGGTCCGGAACACCTGGCCCGAAGAAAGGTAAGGAAGGGTAAGGAAGGGAAGGAAGGGGAAGGAAAAGACCAGAGCTGACTTTCCGGCGTCCCCGGCACGGAATCCCGAAAATTATGTGAGAACAGGGTATGCGTCCGCATACCCTGTTCTCGTTAATCCTCTTCGCAGACGGTCGCCGGAGCGCTGAGCCGCTGAAGAAAGATTTCCGAAGCATGGTTCCATCACTCGCCGCCAGATGGAGGTTGCGGCTTGCCCCACCACACCTCTCCCTCTCCCCGTGGCGGAAGGCAGAGGGTACGGAAAAAGGGCTGTCTATGCTTTCCCTGAAAGGGTAGGTTTGCAGTCTCAAGGGAATGGTTGCTGGAGGAACCCGCGGGGGACACCCTCTTCCAACTTTCCCTTTTTCCGTGCAGGGTCACAAACGGCACAGAAGCGGCGAGGGGAAGCTTTTTATGGATGATTATCTAAGGATGGCACTACTTGCCTTGCGCTGGTCTTTTGCGCCACCAGGCGGAGAGATCTGTGAAGTATTGCAGGAAAAGGCTGTCCAGCGCCGTTTTGGTGGACTGCTGGATGGCGTTCTTCATGGCAAAAGTTTTCCCCCAGTACATTTTGCCGCGCTGAGGTCTGCCTTCGGCATGGTATTCCTTCACTATTTTTGTTTTGCCGTTTAAAATCGTCTCTATCCTCATATTAATATACGCCCTGCAATTTTTAAATTCATAGGCAACGTCATCTATCATAATTTTGTTTCTTTCAAAGTCATTTCTGTGTAATTTGATAAAGATATTTTGAAAGTCTTCCGATTTGAAAGTTTCCGAAAGAATGGTATACATATTTATATCCCATAGATTAAAAATCCCTCCCATGAAAGAGTATATTCTGTCTTCCTCCTGATATACTTTTGGAGAAAATCCATATCCGAAGACGGCTGCGATGTGCGGGTATACTACTTGAGAATGATTGTTTTCCAGATATTGATAATAGTCGGAATCAACGCGGGTTGTGCAGCCTTCCGTGAGGCCAATGGCCAGAAGGCAGAGAAGGCACAGGGCGAAAAGGCGGTGTTTCATGCACAGTCTCCGTTCTGCAGTGCTTTGAGCCTATCCTGGAAGCGGCTTTTTGTAAACAAGGAGCGGGAACAGAGCCGGAAACGCCTCAGACTCAGGGCTGCCAGTCGCACAGCTTGCCCATGGCGTTTCGGGGAAGCTCCGTGCCGAAGCTGAGTTGCACAGGGCGTTCTTCCGGGGGCAGAGTTTGCAGAAAGTCCCTGAGTTCCTTGCGCAGAGCGGCTTCCTCAACGCCTTTTTCCATGACGATAAACGCCTTGAGCCGGCTGTCTTCCCCGTGCTTTGTCAGGCGCACGGCACAAGCCGCGACGCCGGGGAGCAGTCGCAGACGCCGCTCGACGAGAGCCGGATAGACATTGACGCCCCCCACCTGAACCGCGTGGTCTTTGCGCCCTTCCGGATGGAATTCACGGGCGTTCTCCCAGCGCAGTACGTCCATGAGCGGACAGACGGCGAGGCTGCCATCGGGCAGAGTGCGCAAAAGTTCCTGGCCTTCCGTGCCCCGCCTGAAATAGGGCAGGAGCCGGTAGGGATCGCCTGGGTGATGGCGTATTCCTATTACGCCGGTTTCAGAGGAGCCGAAAATATCCAGCAGGGCGTAGCCGCGCCTTTCCAGAGCGGACAAGGTTTCAGGGCGCACGGGGGCTGAGGCGCTGAGCAGTGTGACGTTTGGGGGTGCGGGTTCGGCATGGCCCCTGGCGACGGCGTCCCAGAGAAGCGGAACCCCCACGACAGCCTGATCCTTCCGGATTTTGGAGACGACCAGCGAGGAGAGCGGCAGGGTGCGCTCAACGGGAACGCCGCAGAGGAGAGGAAGGTACAGGCCGAACGTAAAACCGTAGAGATGGTGCGGCGGTACGGTGGACAAGAAGGCTTTTTTCCCTGCGAGCATGTCCTTGAGGCAGAGCGCTTCCTGCTGGAGATCCGCTTCGCTGTGGACACAGAGGCGGGGTATGCCGGTAGAGCCCGAGGTGGAGAAGGCGATGTTTCGCGGGCCATGGCGCCAGAGTGTGCAGAGCTGTTCCGCCCTTTCCCGCATGGGAAGATCCGGGTGAAGGCCGAGAATGCCGTCCATTTCGGGAGTTTCGCTCAGCATGAACATGGTCACAAGGTCGTGCGCCGCAGCCTTCCAGACATCGGGACTGCAAAGCTCGAAGCAGCGTTTTTCCCCGAAGGCGGCGCGTTCCCTGTGAGGGACGGGAAAGGGATTTCCGCTCCGGCTGTGGTGCAGCAACAAGGACTGCATGAGGTCGAGGAAAGCGGGAGCGTCAAGAGAGGGCAACGGAGAGGTCATGAGAGTTTTTCCAGCCGGATGAGGGCCGAACGGCGGACACGGGTGGACTTCTGAGAGATGTCCGCTGAGACGGCATCCCGCTTCAGGTGTGCCAGTGCAAGTGCGCAGCCGAAGGCTTGCGCCAGGGCGGAATTTTGCGGCACACCCGGGGAAAGAGGGAGCGTTCCGGAGGGGCCATGAACGAGGACGAGTGAAGACGGGTTTTGCACATCCCACTGCACTTCGGCCCGTATGCCCTGACTGCGGCGTTCGAGACAGACGAAAAAGCTGCCGGAAGCCATGGGCAGAGCGGGGAAGACTTCGTGCAGGCGGGGATCGGCTTCATCGAGGGCGCCCACCAGCACACTGTCGCAGCGGGCGCTGTTCAGGAGGCTGAGTCCGATTTCCAGCGCTCCGGCAAAGGACAGCTCCTGATCGTTGACGGTGAACGCCGGGCCTGTGGTATGGAGCAGCAGACTGAGCAGTCCGGCGGCCATGTTGCTGACCGCGTGGGAAAAGGCCAGCGGCGAGGAAAGGCGGGGTCCGTCGTTCAGGATGGAATCCATGAAGTCGAAGGACGTCTTCTGGCAGCCGAAGAAGGAGCCGACGACGATCCCCGTGTTTTCGGGGCAGGGGAAACGCTTCGCTTCAGAGAGTGCCGAAACTGCGGCGTAAAGGCCGGTGCGCGCGTAGAGGGGAACCCGGCGCAGGCTGCCCTTGGGAAAATGAGCGGACAGCGCCTCATCGAGACTGGCCGGAGAGACCAGGCCGTGTTCTGCCAGAAGCGTGTCCTTTTCATCCGCAGCATGAAAAAAACCGCTTCCGGTAATGACGGGGAACAGGGAACGATCAGTCATGGAAACTCCCTGCGGCCAGCGCCAGCGCGGCGTTGCTTCCCCCAAAGCCCAGCGACGTGGAGAGCGCCAGGCGTTTTGTGATGGCGAGAGCGCTGCCAGGAGGGGAGACGCCGATTTCCGGATCCTGTTCGGTGAAGCCCAGGCTGGCCGGAACGCAGGCCCGGGTAAGAGCTGTCAGGGTGAACACGGCTTCCAGCGCTCCTGCGGCGCCGAGGGTGTGACCGGTAAGAGGCTTGCTGGCCCAGAGAGGAACGCCCGGCAGGAGGCGTGCGAGGGTTTTGCCTTCGATCTGGTCGTTTTCCCTTGTGCCCGTGCCGTGAACGTTGACGAAGGCCAGATCCGCAGCCTGTGCGCCGGCCTGCGCCAGAGCGTCATCGAGGGCCTTCTCAAGTCCGGCTCCTTCAGGATGGGGCGCAGTAAAATGATAGGCGTCGCTGTGCGCGCCGTAGCCCAGGACGTAGCCCAGGATCGCGGCGCCGCGGCGTTCGGCGTTCTTTGCGGATTCGAGGCAGAGAAAGGCGGCACCCTCTCCGAGATTGAGCCCCTTGCGGTGGGCGTCAAAGGGGCGGCAGGGAGCGTCGTCGTACACCATAAGCCGGGCGAAGCCTGTATGCGGAACCAGACTGAGCGCGTCCATGCCGCCGCAGAGAACGGCATCTGCCCGTGCGCTGCGTATGAGATCCGCGCCCATGCCAATGGCGTCGGCTCCGGACGTGCAGGCGTTGGAGATCGTCAGCGGGGGGCCGTGCGCGTGGAAGGTTTCGCCCAGAACCAGCGCCGGGTTGCAGGCGAGATAGTCGGCGCAGTCTTCGCTGCAGTGGTCAGCGGTGTGCCGGTTGCGGTAGCCTTCCAGAAAATGCAGCGCCGTGCCGGAGGTGGTGCCTGCGATGACGGCCATGGTACGGGTATCTGTCCACTGCGCCTGCGTCATGGCCTCCCTGGCCGCGAGCAGTCCCAGGCGCAGCGTGTCGGCGGCGCTGCCCTTGCGTCCTTCCTGCTGCCATACGGCATCCGGCACACGGTAGAAAGGGAAAGGAAGCGCGGAGGCGGAGAGCGCCGCGGCGGGGGAGAGCAAGCGCTCCTGCCCGTAGAGACCGCGCTCGATGTCCGCAACGTTCATTCCCAGAGCGCAGACTGCGCCCATGCCGGTGATGGCGACAGGTTCTTCCTTAGGCATGGTCTTTCTTCTGGGAGAGGATAAAATCCGCCAGGGAAGAGAGTGTTTTAAAAATTTCCCGTGCGGCATCGGCATCATGGATAACGACGCCGTACCGCTTTTCCAGAACAACCACCAGTTCCACAGCGTCCAGGGAATCAAGCCCCAGTCCGTCCTTCTCGAAGAGCGGAGTATCCGCCTGAATATCGCTTTCCGTCAGGTCTTCAAGCGGAAGCGCGGCAAGAATGCTTTGTTTCAGATCGTTTATGAGTTCAGTCTTGTCCATGCACAGGCTCCCACATGTCATAAAAGTTGAAGAAATGGAAAGGATAGCGCTCCGTAAGCTCTTCCACCTGCGCAAGGAACGCCTGCGCCAGAGTACGAAGCCCTTCGCGGTCGCGGCGTATGCCTTTGGGCACTCGCGTCAGCGTTCCCGCAAGGCCGCGGATTTCTCCCTTGCACCGTATGCTGAAGGTGTGGACGAGAGGCGCGCCGGTGAGTGAAGCGAGGATATACGGCGCGGCAGGGAGCCGGATGGGGGCACCCAGAAAATCGGCAGTGACATATTCCTTGTCCTGGGGCGTCATGCGGTCGCCCATCATGCAGACGATACCGTTGTTTCTGAGGATGCCGCAGACCTTGATGACGGAGGCCATGCCATCGCGGCTGTTGATGACGCTCACCTCGTGCTTTTTTCCGCCGGATTCGAAATAGTGTCTGTCCACATCTTCCCTGTCCACAAACTGAAGCAGGGCTATGGGGCGGCCAAGGACTTCGAGTCCCATCAGCCCGAGCTGCCAGCTCCCGAAATGCGCGCTGACCAGCAGACAGCCGTGCCCTTCGGCAAGGGCGGTTCGCAGCGAGGCGAGCGTGTCAGGGTTCTGCCGGATGGCGATGGAGCCGCCGCAGCCTGCGATCATGCGATCCAGAAGTACGTCGGCAAAATTTTTATAGGCGGCAGCGGTTCGGAACAGATCCTGCCGGGAAGAACTTGAGGCGAAGCGATGACGGAGATAGGGGCGGTAGCGTTTTCGGATGTCGGGGCGAAGCGCGTAGTAGAAGGACACCGGATAGAGCAGAAGGCGTGCGGCCGAGGAGAGGTGCAGGCGCACGAGGCCGCGGAAAAAGGCGTGTTGGAGGGAGGAGCCTAGACTTTTGCTGGACCACATGACGTGTCCCTCCGTTCAGCGCCGGGGCGCCGGAGAAGCGCGAAACAGGATGCGGCGGCAAAGACAAGAGCGCCCCCCACGGAGGCCAGCAGCGGTGCCAGGAACAGACTGCCGGCCATCCAGTCCAGAAAGCGGTAGCCAGCCTCATAGCCCAGAGTTTGGATCGTGAACTCCGTGAGCCATGCGCCGTGGATAATGCGATAGCCCAGCAGAACGGCCAGCCCGGGCACAAAGGGCGGCCAGGTGAGCGGCATCATGAGCAGGGCGCAAAGCCTGTTCAGCCGCCGGCGGCCGATGGTGAAGAGCAGAAGCAGGGTTTGCAGCCCGGGAAGGGGGAGTGTGGAAAGGAAGAGGGACCAGGCCGTGGAAGCGGCAAGCTGACGCGGCGAGGCGGCGGCGCACAGGGTTCGGAAGGCATGTCCGGGACGGAGCAGGCTCAGTCCTTCCACTTCCAGAGCCTGCCTGCGGAAGGGAACGGGCATGAGGGCGCGCACGGTCAGGCGGGTATTCAACAGAGAAATGCGGATATTGTCCGCCACGGCCCTGAAGTGGGATACGCGCTCGCCGCGGGGCGGGTAGTAGACGCTCACCGGGATTTCCTTGATGGCAAAACCCGCCCATGCAGAACGGACGGCGATTTCCACTTCGAAGGAATAGCGTGTTTCCGAACAGCGCACCGCCTGAAGCAGCTGCAAGGGGTAGGCTCGGAAGCCGCTCTGCATGTCCGAGACGGGGACACCCGTTTGCAGGAACATCCAGAACCCTGAAAATTTGCGGCCAAACCGCGAACTTCCGGGAACGCCGGGCACATTGAAGTTTCTTGCGCCGATGATGAGGGCGCAGGGATCTTCCTCCACGGCGGCAAAGAAGGCCGGCAGGTCTTCGGCCTTGTGCTGGCCGTCGGCGTCCATGACGATGACGTGGGTATAGCCCAGTCTGCGCGCTTCTTCTGCTCCGCGCAGTATGGCAGCGCCCTTGCCCTGGTTCTGCGGCAAGGAGATCAGTGTCACGGGGAGGCCCTGCAGCGTGGCGGGGCCGCCATCCGTGGAGCCGTCGTCCACCACGAGGACACTGTCCGTGAACTGCAGCGCCGAGGCGGTGACCTCCCGCAGGGTGCGTCCGTGATTATAGACGGGGATAAGCACACAACAGCGGACAGACGGCATCAGAAAAAGTCTCCGTGTTTCCACTTCAGGAGGAAACTGCGATAGAAGGCGGGTGGTTCCAGCAGGAGCTTTCCCTCAAGCGTCATGAAAAGCTGCGTGGTCTCCCCTTGCGTCATAACCTCACCCCCGGCATCGGTGATGGTATAGCGAAAGTCCAGGTGCGCGGCTTCGGACCAGAGCAGGCTTGTATGAATGCGGTACGTCTGGTCGTGGCGCAGGGGCCGGATATAGTCCAGAGAGAAGGTTTTAACAGGCGTCACGCAGCCATGTTCGTAAAAGGCAAGATAGGAGATGCCGTAGCGCCGCCCCAGCTCTTCGCGGCCATCTTCCAGCCAGCTTGCGTAGCGGCCGTGCCACACGATACCCATGGGGTCGAGTTCTTCAAAGCGCACCCTGCGTTCGCTGACCGTTTCAAGCGGGAGGATGCCGTCGGGATTGAGCAGTCTCCGGGTATTGCGCACGGTCACTCTCCGAAGCTGACAGGGGAAATCTGCATGGAAGAGGCGAGGTGGCTGCCTTCCTCGTCCAGAACGTGGATTTCGGCGAGGAGCCTGCCGGATGTGCCGGTGCGGAGGCACACGACAAGCGGCTGCCCGGGAAGTATGGGACGCATGTACTTGGCAGAGGCAACGTTCAGGGCATCCACAGAGCAGGAGGCTTCCTGTGAGCCGATGGCTTCCTGAAGAAGCAGCCGTACCATGGTCAGCTGGGTCATGGCCGGAAGCACGGGATGGCCGGGAAAATGGCCGGCAAAGCCCAGAAAGTCTTCCCCGAAAAAGAAACGCTTTTCCCAGTGACCGTCTTCTTTGCGTTCCGCCGGAAGGCCGGCGTTGTGCAGGGCTTCTTCAAGAGACAGAGTCATTGAATATTCTCCAGAGCAAGGGACAGCTCTTTTTCCGCATCGTGATGGAAAAAGACGCCAAGTTTTTTTTGATACTCCCAGTTTGCCGGAAAATCAATACGGGAAGCGTCCTGTCCGCTGCGGATCGCCTTCAGACAGGGCAGAACGGCGGCAAGTTCGGCCCCTGTCTTCTTGAGAAGTGAGCCTGCAAAGGGTCTGCGGGAAAAGAGAACCCGTACCTTTCCCGTGCCGGCGTCCAGGACGCCGCATCCGAGAAGTATCCCCTGCTGTGCCATAAGAACAATTTTCAGCGTTCCGTTTTCCCACTTCAGCGCGCCCTGAATAGGCAGTGCCGCGTCTGGGTGCAGAGCAGTTCCGGCAAAGGTAAGGAAGGAAAAGCCCGGATCGGCGGGCAGTGCCGCATTTCGCGAACAGGAGAGCGGCAGAGCCAGAAGGAGAAGGAGCAGCCAGAATGTTTTCATGCCTTTGGCCGGGAGTGAGGGTAAAGAAGCGGAATGAGCCAGAGCGCAGCCGCCAGCTCCGCCGTGAGACCGGAAAAGATGACACAGCCCATGGAGCGCAGTGCGGGGTGTTCGGAGAAGGCGAGCAGGCCCATACTCATGAACGCCGTGAGCGAGGAAAGTACGACGGCCCGGCGTGTGCCAAGGTCCTGGCCAAACTCCAGCGCGTGCGTCACCATGACGCCGTGGTCGAGGGCCAGCCCGACAACGATGGGCAGTGCCGACAGGGAGGCCAGATTGAGTGGCAGCCCGGTAAGGCGGAGCGCGGCAAGAACCGCGGCAAGGCTCAAAAGCGGGGGTGTGCAGGCCGCGAGGACTCTGGCCGGGCGGCGCAGGAAAAGCACGAGCAGCATGAGCGCCAGCAGTGCCGCCGGCAAAAGCAGATTTCTTTCCTGGCGGAAGCACACGGAAATATCCGTTTCCAGAAGCCGCGGCGAAAAGACGAAGGCGTGGGCGCGGTCTTCCTGGGGCAGGGCGGCGGCGAGTGCCGCTTCCGTGTTTTCCGCGGCTGTGGGAGCCGTGCAGGAAAGCAGCAGGCAGTGCGTCCGCCCCCGTTCGAACAGGGTCATCGCGAGTACATCCCGAAGTCCCAGTTCCTGCAGGATGGGGGAGTCGAGGTTCAGGGGGGAAACGCTTTGCTCAAGTGCCTCGAAGAAGGGACGGAAGGCGTCTTCCCTGAAGTGTTCAAGGCTCGCGGTCCTGGCAAGACGCGTTTGGAGCAGGGGGGCGTTTTGGCCCAGCCAGCGCTTCCAGCGTGCGCAGTTGTCCGCCGCTTCTTTTTCAGGAAGCAGAAAGTCCGAAGGGGTTCTCACGTCCTGCCAGCCATTTTCGCGCAGTATGCCGGCACAGCGGTTTCCCATGCGCAGCACTTCTTCGCGAGAATTCGCGGAGAAGAGTACGTTCATGCCGGAATCCAGCTTCCACAGGCTGCGCAGCGCCGCGGCATCGCGGGCAATGGTCTGCGCACCGGCACTGAGAGCCTGGGGAGAGAAGTCGGCGCGCATCCCTTCGAACAGGAGAAAACAGACGCCAAGAAGCGCGGCGCATACCGCAAGGCCTCGTGCTAGGGCCGCCTGACGTCCTCCCTGCCGCACGATGGGCGCGGCCAGGCGTTCCGGCGTGGAAAAGCCGGGGAGGAAAGGCAGGATCAGGACGGCAAGAAGAAAGCCCGCCGTCAGCGAGGCGATGGAAAAGAAAGCCATCTGCCGTATGGCCGGAATCGAGGACAGAAGTAGAACGGCAAAGCCGGACAGGTTGAGCAGAAAACCCTGTGCGAGGGGCGGACAGACGTCTTCATAGGCGCGCTGCTTGTCCCTGGTGGAGCGCAGGGCGAAATGCATGTGTATGGCGTAGTCTTCCGCCAGTCCCATGAGCGCCATGCCAAAGCCCAGAACCAGCCCCGAGGCCGCGGGCCAGACGCAACCTGTTAAGGCGGCGGCAAGAAGCGTGGCCGCAACAGGCGTGAGGAAGATCCAGAAGGCACCCCGCGAGCGCACCAGGACAAGGTATGCGAAGCCAAGCCCCGCAAGGGAAAGGAGTGCAATGCGCCCTATGTCGTGTTCAATAGCTTCAGCGTTGGCGGCGGTATACCTTGGCCCGCCGGACAGACGCAGTGTCACGCCTTCCTTCAGCAGGTGCCTGGCCTCCTGGACTGCCTGGAGCATGATTCTTGCGCCGGAGGTGTCCAGGACGCCGCCTGTCGGACGAAAGATCAGGAGGACATGCCTTCCGTCCTCGCTGACGGGACGGGAGAGAAAGGAGAGAGAGGAAGAAACGGGCAGGCGCGAGGTCAGAACGTCCCGAAAGCGAAGCGGGTCGCCCCGTATCCAGGGAATGGCGGCCACTCCACCCAGTTCCTGAAGTGTTTTTTTCGCCTCGTGCAGACGTTCCTGAAGGTGGGATTCCTCAAGAGCGGCGGTGAGCGCCGCTTCCGCCTCCGGGCTGAAAAACGAGGGCAGCAGGCGCAGCATTCTTTGGGGGGTCATGCCCGATAGCTGGAAGCGCACGGCACGGGCTGCTGTCCGGGGCATCTGTTTTTCCAGAACGTCCGCCGCGTTCATGGCCGCCTCGCTGGAGGGGGCTTCCACATCGACGAAGAGCAGACCGGAGAGGAGAGATTTCTCCAGCAGCTCGGCGGCCAGGCGCATGTTCGCATCGGTATCGGGCAGAAAGACGGCGCTGCTGCCGTTGAGTGAAAGTCTGGACAGGCACAGCGAGGCCAGAAGCAGCGCACAGGCAAAGAGCACCAGAACCGGCAGTCTTCCTTGTTTCAGAAGCAGATAGAGCCGGCAGAGAGCGTTCATCGCCGGCAATCTTCCGAAAGAGCGCTGTTCTGGCTCTGGACGTTGAAGCGAAGGGTGGTGACTTCCTGCTCCTGGCCGGAAAACTTGAGTTCGGCAATGCGGGCAAGGTCGGGCGAAAACGTGAGCTCTATGGCTGCGAAAAGCTCGCTTTTTTCCCGGGGGATAAAACGCAGGCTCAGGGGTGTAGCGCCAGGCTCAATGTGGTAGCGTTTTTTGAGCTGCTGTGGATCGAAGGCTGTCCACTGCAGGAGCTGTTCCGTCATGCCGTTCAGAAATTGACGTTCCGAGGCCGAGGCCGGTCTGGAGGTCTGCCCCGTCCAGAGTTCGACGGTTCCGTCACGCCAGCGGAAGCCTGAACGTTCCGGACTTCTGTATTCCCAGAAGATGAACTTCTGCCCCTCCGTGAGCGAGAAGCAGAGCTTGCCGGAGGATTCGAGTGGAACGTCCATGAAGGCAAATTCGGCGCGCTGCTGGAAGGTCGCTTCCAAAGCGAAGGTTCTGGCCAGTCCCGAAGATGCTTTTTCAAGCAGCAAGTCCGTGTTTTCTGCGGCAAAGGCCGAAGCGCAGACGAAGGAGAGAACGAGACAGGCCAGAAGCCGCATGGCTAACCCTCGGGAATATAGAGTTTGAGCTGCGCGCCGGCGATTTCTTCGCCGTTTCGCAGCACGTTCCCTTCTATGGCCCAGATGGAGCCGACGCGCATGAGCATCCGGCAGCGCGCGTCAAGGCGTTCGCCGGCACAGACGCTTTTCTTTACGGCAAAGCTGCGGATGGCGGCGAGGTATCCCCAGGAGTGGCCTGGGTCAGGCTCCGACTTGCCCGATTTGCAGCACATGCCGGCGGCAAAGCATTGAGCCATGACTTCCAGCAGGGCTTCCGGGCAGAGCTTTCCAGCCTTCACATAGGGAGACTCCTGCGGAATGGTCACATGCGAGGCAAAAGTCAGATCTTCCACCGTGTCCAGCGCGTCTATCATGCGGATGGGCGGGACGTGCGGAAGCAGGAGCGGGTAGCGTTCTTCCATGCCGGATCCCCTCACTTGATCTGGGAGACTTCCAGATCGAGGTAGCCGCGGATGCAATCGGCGAGGCTCTGCACCCAGGCGTTGTACTGGTGGTGGATCTTCGGCGTCTTGTCCGCGGAATAGCTCATGTTGCGGCTCGCAACATAGCCGATGGTTATGCCCTGAGTGTCGTGATGGATGCTGACATCGACGAAGTGCTTGTTCTTCCAGTTAAGTGCGGCGTGGACTGAGGAATCTGTTTTTTCACGGATCGTCCAGCCCTCATACGCGCAGGCCTGAACAATGGCCTCCTGAACTTTTTGCTGGGAAAGCTCGGCGTACTGCCCGCCGAGGTCGATGGAGGGAGTCTGGAGTTGCCGCGTACACGCCGTGCAGAGCAGAAAGACAAGGATGGCAAAGAACGCTGCTGTGCGGGACATGATGTTTCTCCGTTTAGTGTTTGCTGAATTTTTTGGCCATCAGGCAGCTGTGAATATCGTGCAGGAGCGTGTTCACCCAGCGGTTATAGCCACGGTGAATGGTCGGAGCGGCGCCGTCCTTGCCGGCCTTGTACTCCAGGTTGGAACTGGACACATAGTTAATGGTGACGGAGGAGGATGAGTAGTTAATGTCCACCTCGGCACGGTGAGAGCGCGGGGCGATGGAGGCATAGACATGGGAATCGCTGGTTTTCGTGACATCCCAGCCACGCATGGCGCAGGCCTGGATAATGGCCTCGCGCACATCTGCGCGGGTGGCCGCAGGAAATTCGGCCGAGAAATCTTCGGTCGGCGTAAGCAGGGGTTTGCTGCAGCCGAGGAACAGGCAGGCAAGGCAGAGAAGAACGGCAACGGCAGAGTGTTTCATGGTAGTCTCCTTTTTTCGTTATTGAACGTGTCTCGCGGCGTAGGCGGTGAGGCTGTCCACATACAAGGCGCGGACATGCTTGAGCAATGCCCGGTGCGGAACGGGAGCCTTTCTGAAGTCGTCATACGCGGAGGGCATGATGGCGGGAAGCATTTCTATCTCTATCACGCCGGGGGTCATACGGAAGGTGCCCGGTTTTATCCGTGAACCGCTGTTCTTGATGACCATGGGAACGATGGGCAGGTTTTCCGCCAGAGCCAGGCGAAAGGCTCCGGCGTGGAACATGCCCAGTTCCCCCGTGCGTGAGCGCCGCCCTTCGGGATAGAAAACGAGAGCGGCGCCTTCTTCCATGTGTTCGCGGCACAGTGCAGTGATTTCTTCCAGACTGCGTCCCTCCGCCTCGATGTAGCCTGCGGTGCGCATGACCGGAGTGAACGGGAGCAGCAGTCGGAACGGCCAGGATTTCGTTATGGGACAGACCTGTTTCAGGTTCTGGAAGCCGAGAAGGTAGAGATCCAGAATGGACTGATGGTTCGCCGTGATGATGCAGGGCGTTTTCCCCACGGCCTCGTCGGGATGGACGCTGACCACGCGCAGAAAGGGCCGGAGCAGCGTCAGGGAACTGCGCCCGTAGATCCAGCCCGCAAGTCTGGCCCAGCTGCGTATCCTGCGAAGCCCGGTGAGTTTGTGCAGAAGGAAAAGGAGCCAGCCGAAGGGAGCGAGCAGGCAGGACCAGACCAGCAGGACGGAGAAAAAGGCGAGGCTGGTGAGCGTTTTTTTAATCTCAGGCATGGAGATCCTGCAGTTTGCTGATGAAGTCATAGAGTTCGCCAAGGGTAGTGATGTTCGCAACAGCGCTTCTGTCTTGCAGCTTGAAGTTGAAAGCCTGTTCGAGAACGATGATCATGTCGACAATGTCAAGACTGTCCAGTCCAAGATCGTTTTTGATGTGAGCCTCGGGGAGAAGTTTTTCAGGGGCTACCTCGAATTCTTCGGCAAAGGCTGTATTGACAGTATGGACAATGGTTTCATAGGTCATGGACAGACTCCTGATGATCGGGGGTTACGAGGCCGGGGCCAAAACCAGAGAGCTGTAGATTCCTCCCAGCGCAAAGCTGTTTTTGACCACAAGTCCCCGGGCCAGCGTCTGACCGGGGCGGGCGTGCTGGATGGCTCCGCATGAGGGATCCGGCTGAAAATCGTTTCTGGAGGGCAGAAGTCTGCCCGAGCGCATCATGGCAATACAGGCTGAGGTTTCCAGGGCGCCGCTTGCAGCTAAGGTGTGCCCAAGGTATCCCTTCAGGCTGCTCGTGGGAACGCGGACGCCCCACAGCTTTTCTATGGCCTTGCCCTCAGCCGCGTCACCGGCGGGCGTAGCTGTTGCGTGCGCGTTGACGTAGGCGACATCCTGCAGATCCGCACCGGCATCCGCCAGTGCTTCCTCCATGCATGCGGCGCAGGTTTCTGCGTCCGGGGAAGCCACGCCGGCCGGTGAAGACAGGGAAGAAAAGCCCACGATTTCCGCAAGGATCGTGGAGTTTCTTGCCAGAGCCTGTTCCCGTTCCTCAAGGAACAGTATGCCTGCGCCCTCGGAACAGACGATACCCGTGCGCCGCCTGTCAAAGGGGAGAGAACTTTTCTCTGCGGTATCGGCGTGGGAGGCCGCGCCTATTTTATCGAAGGTTGCGGTGGTCAGGGGAGAATATTCTTCCGTACCACCGCAGAGCATTCTGTCTTCCCGTCCGAAGGCGATGGTTTCATAGGCCAGACCTATGCCTTGAAGCCCTGCGGCGCAGGCTGCAACGGGATTGATGACCCGGCCGCTGAGGCCAAACGCGATGGCGATGCCGCTGGCCGCCGTGTGAGCCATGATTTTGAAAAAGGTCATGGTGCGGATGGAGTCCAGATTTCCCGCGGGGATGAAGGAGGAAAACAGTGCCTCGAGTTCCTGGCCGCTGCCCATGGTCGAACCCAGGCTTACACCGGTACGGGGCAGGGGGGATTCTGGGGAAAAGCCGGCTTGGGCGAGCGCTTCCCGCGCTGCCAGATAGGCGAAGATCGTCATGGGGGACATGGTTCTGCGCAGTTCCCGGGGAATGCTCCGCACTTCACCAGGCGTGGGGACGCGCCCGGCGACGTGGCAGTCTATGCCCGGAATTTTCTGCTCGTCAGGGATGGGCGAGAGCGCGCAGTTGCCTGCTTCCATGCCTGCGACCATGCGCAGGACTCCCGTGCCAAAGGGAGAGACTGCTCCCATTCCCGTGACGACTACTCTTCGTTTGCGCATGTTCTGAACCTGTCCAGAATACAATTTCTGCCCGTGGCAAAATCCACGGCGATGGCCGCGCTGATGATACACCCGAGCATACCGGGGAGTAAAATGTTTTGTCCAGCCAGAAAAAGCCCCTGTACCCTTGTCGCCGGAGAAAGCGGAAGAGACGTTTTTGTATGGGCACAGCCGTAGATGCTCCCCGTTGAACCATATATCCACCGGCGCATGGTCCAGGAGCTGGATGCCTCGGCGATGGTCCAGTGTCCCTTGAGTTCAGGAAGTATGTTTTCAGCTTCTGCCGCAAGTTTCAGCGTAAGAAGGCCTTTTGCCGTTGTGTACAGGGAGGAGTCCGGTTTTTTACAGTGTATCCCCACGGGCGCCTGGTGGATCCCCAGAGCCAGGCAGCTCTTGCGGCCATCGGCAAGGCAGGGGCCGGTCATGATGGTGAGCGTGGGGTCATGTTCTTCTATGGCGTAAAAATGATGGCTCTGGGGGACTTTGTACCAGCAGGTGTTTTCCGGTATGGAGTTGTCGGCAATGCCGTAAACGACAAAGGGGGCCGGCGTTTCCGGCATGGTTTCAATATGCCTGAAATAGGCCGGCCGGAACGCCTCGCGAGGCAGGAGCTCCGGAAGCTGCGCGGGGCTGCCGGTAAAAATGACATAATCGGCCTCGAGTACACTTTTATCCGCCAATTCCACGCCCGAGACGAAAAATTTCTTCTCCTTTTCCGTCAGCAGAACGCGCACAGCCGCCTTGCCGCATTCCAGGCGGACGCCTTTTTTTAAAAGCGCCTTTTCCCAGGCCCGAAGAAAACATTCGCCGCCGCCGGGCAAGGTGGAACTGGAGAAGAAATAGGCACCTGAAACAAGCGCATACTCCGACCAGAGGGCCTCGTCCGGCACCGCGCCATAGAGAAGGCAGCGCGTATGCAGGATTGCTTTCAGGTCTTCATCGAGAGGCAGTCCGCTGAGATGTTCCGTCACGGTTTCGCAGTCAGCGGAAGCGAAAAGTGACTTTTTTTCTTCCTGCAGCGGGGACGTGTACGGGGATTCCTGCATTTTTCGGGACATTTCGTCAAGAAGGGTTTCCATGCCTGCCAGCGACGCAGGAAAACAGTTCCTTGTCCATGCCAGCAGGGCCTCGCGCCCGCAGGGAAGGGAAAAGCGGCGCTTATCCAGGCAGAAGATTTCATGTTCCGGGAGTCCCCTGCCGTAGGGCAGATCCAGCCCCAGGACTTTTAACCAGGTGTTCAGCAGCCCGCCTTGGGCGAGACCTCCCGCAAAATGGAATCCCGTCTCGAAATGCACTCCCTGCCGGTCAAAGCCGCGCAGAAGCGGCGCAAGGCAGGGCCGCTCCTCAATCAGGGAGGTCTCTATCCCGGTCTCGGTCAGCATAAGAGCGGCAGACATTCCCGCGATGCCGCTTCCGATGACGATTCCCCGTTTCATGGCCGCCTTAGAGGTAAAGCCCGCCGTTGACGGCAAGAACCTGCCCCGTCACATAGCTGGCCCAGTCCGAACAGAGAAAGCGTACACAGCCGGCGACTTCCTCCGCCGTCCCCATGCGGTTGAGAGGTATGGCGTTTACATATTCCCGTGTGGAAAGGGTATCGGTCATTTCCGTTTTGATAAGCCCGGGGGCGACGGCGTTCACGAGAATATTTCGCTTGCCCAGCTCTCTGGCGAGCGCCTTTGTCGCTCCTATGAGGCCGGCTTTTGCCGCAGAATAGTTCACCTGCCCGGCATTGCCTGTCTGCCCGGAGACGGAAACGATGGAAATAATGCGGCCCTTCCGCTGATGTATCATGTACGGGACAATCTGCCTGGTGACATGATAAAAGCCGTTTAAATGCACGTCGAGAACACAGTCCCATTCCTCGTCGGACATAAGTCCAAAGATGGCATCACGGGTAAATCCAGCGTTATTGACAAGCACTTCCGGCGTTTGTTTCTGAAGTAATTTCCCTAAGACTTCTTTGCAGGCAGGGCCATCGGCAACATTAAAGCAAAGCATGGAACAGGATTGTCCGATAGATTCAATTTCATGTTTAACTGAAAGAGCCGCTTCATGTGATGAATGATAATTAAGCCATATATCAAAGCCATCCTGCGCAAGACCAAGGGCAACAGCTTTCCCTATACCTCTGCTGGCGCCTGTCACCAGAGCTACTTTGCCCATGTAAATATCTCCATAATAAGGTAGTATAGCATGTATTGGAGAGGGTAATCTAACTTAAAAAGTATGAAAAGTAAAGCGCCCGGGCGCGGCGCAGACAGTGCTTCACGGTCGGGTTTCCTTTCTAACTGACTGTATTTTTTTGGTATTCAATTAAACTGTGTAGAGTAGCCCTTTCGGTACAAGAAAGGGACGGCAAACGCAGGAGTCCCTGGTTACACATAAAACGCGGTGCGGCAGGGGACGGAGAACGGGAACCCTGCGGGAGCACACCTGTTTCCAGGCGAAAAGCATTCGGGCGGCGGGCAGCCTGAAAAGCGGACGTTGAAGAGCTGTCTTTTTATGGCTGCCAGAGAGTGCTTACGGTTCTGACAGAGTCTGGCCTTCCCTGTTTTCAAGTCCGGTCAGGAGGCATGTGCCGTCTTCAGCGCAGCGCAGGCGGGCGAAGGCCGTGCCCTCGCTGTGCGGGGGCTTACCCTCTTCCACGGCGTACCTGCGCGGCAGACGGGCGCGGGGCGTGCCGGAAGCCGTCTCCAGCCGCAGGGCAGGGACCTCCTTGAAATTTCCGCAGTCCTTTCCCGTAAACAGGCGTTCCGGCACGGGGCGGGCGATACCCTGAGCGTCAACGTCAAGGGGCAGGCAGACCGGGCCGTCCAGCAGAGGAAGCGCCAGGCCGTCGAGTTCGTAGCGCAGTTCCAGCGCGTCCCCGGTGAGGGTAGTCCGCAGGCTGAGCCGTGACAGCGGAAGCATTATCTCCCTGCCTGTGTTCAGCAGCGTCATCCTGCTGAGGGTGGATCCGGTGCCTGCGGCGGTGAGCAGCGCCGCGCTCAGGGCAAAGGGCAGTGCCTGCCGCCAGGCCGGGGCAGGCAGGCGCCGCGGTTCCATCCGGCCGGAGTATCCGTACAGGCCAGCAGCCAGCAGGCAGAACCCTGGCAGGCCGAGAGCCGCCATTTTTTCCGGGTAGGAGAGGTCGAGCAGGAAGGGCGCAAGGGTCAGGCAGAGGGCAAGGAGCGTGAGGCCTGCGCCGGTGAACAGCGTGTCGCCGTGGCTGCGGGGCGCGCCTTCATGGGAGAACAGCCCGGCAAGACCCGCGGCGGCGATGTTCAGAAAGAGCAGACTTTCCAGCGGGCAGAACAGCCAGAGCGCGGCCAGAGCCAGAAGTCCTGCGGCGCACTCCAGGCCCTTGTGCGGCCGCGGGGCGGGCCAAGCCGCTAGGAGGCGCCGGCTCAGGAAGGCGAGGCTGAGGATCGGGGCGGCGGTCATGGCCGCTTTCTCCAGAGAGCCGGGGACCAGGCTGAGCGGGAAGGGCCTGGCCAGGAAGAAGGCCATGGGATCCGAGAGCAGAGCCGGGAGCAGGAGAAGCGCACCCAGGCAGGCGAGAGCCGCGGGCCGGGCCTTGCCCTGCGGGAAGCGTCCGCAGGCGGCGGCTGCCAGGGGCAGGAAAAGGAGGAAAAAGAGCGGAAGCGTCAGGGGAAAGCCTGCGGGCAGGAGTTCCGGCAGCGTGGCCGCGCTGGTGACAAGGGCCCAGAACACGGCGGAGAAGCGCAGCGCGGGCGCATCCATGATCGCGTAGAGCGTCAGCGTTGCCGCCCATACCGCGGCCAGGAGTACGGCCGGAGAAAAGGCCAGGAGGGCGAGGTGGACGTTGACCGCTCCCCCCGCGGCGAGGACGGACGCGAGGACGGAGAGAAAGGCGTTCCCGCGGCGCACCCGCCAGAGCAGTGTACCGCCGAGGCTTGTCACAGCTCCGGCGGCCAGCAGGGAGGAAGGTTCCTCCCCAAGGCAGAGAAAGAGCAGCGCGAGGAGCGAGAGCGCGGAGAAGAAGCCGCCCAGCGCGGCGGGGACACGGGCAGAGGCTACGAAGCGCTCTTTCCGGCGCAGGATCAGGGAGAGGACGCGGGGCAGCACAAAGACGGCGGCGAGGTTGGCAGACAGAAAGGCAAGGGGTGTTCCCACGGGGTCAGGGTTTTCGAGCAGGCGCAGCAGCGCGGTGTTCATGAGCGCAAGAGTAGAGAGCGAGAGCGCACACAGTGCCAGGGCGTGGCGGGTGATGAGCGCGGCAGCAAGGATCAGGGCGAGGACTGCCGGACCGGCAAGGCGCGCTGGCAGGGAGGGAGAGTAGTCAGCGGCACCGTAGAAGATGAGCATGGCACACAGAGCGGTGGAGATGACAAGCAGCAGCGTGAGCGGCAGGGCCAGCCATGCGTTCGGGCAGGGGACACGGCGCAGGCGGGCCGCTGTCAGTGCCGCAGCGCAGGCCGCGGCAGAAACGCCGAGCGGCGGCAGAAGGTAGGCGCTGTGAAGCCCGTTCCACGCACCGAAGGGCGGTTCTGTGCAGGAAGCGGCGGCAAGGAGCATCACGAGCAGGTTCCACAGCCCGGCGCTGCGCCGCAGGAGAAAGAGCGGCACGATGCAGGCCGCCCAGACGCGGCACAGGTCCCACACGGACGCGCCGCTCTGGAACGTTTGACCGAAGGCGAGCCAGAACAGACCAATGAACAGCGCCGCGGCAAGGAGCGCGAGGGAAGATTCGCGAGGGTGCAGCCCGCGTTCGGCAAGGCAGGAGAACGTCAGACACAGGAGTACAGTCCCGCCCGGCAGGGCCAGCCGGACGGCAGCGCTCACGCCGCTCCAGTTCCAGGCCACGAAGCAGAACGCGGCGGCAGCGAGGAGCACGAACCCGGCAGGGATGGCGAAGACGGGCAGGCGGCCCGGTTCAGGAAGACTGGATGGTGCGGCGGGCATGGACGGCGATCGGTGAGGCGACTCCGGGTTTGGACGCGTACAGAGGGAACTCCGGCCTGCCCTTCAGAAAAATGCACGGGCGCGGGCGGCGGAAGAGCGTTTTTTCCGGTGCGGCCGCCTGTTCCTCCCTTTTTGCGGCCGGGAAGCACAGGTCAAGGCACGCAGACCGGCAAGTCCTGCAGGAGCGGTTCTGTCAGGGCGGAAGGAGAGCCGCGGCGTGTTCTGGCCTCAGCGGGAACATTCCGGCAGTTCGCCGTTCACGAAAAGGCGGCTGACCTCGGGCGCAGAACTAGCGGCTTTCTCCCTGCCACTTCAGCCAGAGCTGCCGCGTACGCGGGCCGTCGCCATCAAAGAGCCAGACGGCCTGCCAGGTGCCGAGGACGAGCTGACCTTCTTCCACGAGGATCTGGACGGAACTGCCCAGCAGACTGGCCTTGATGTGGGCGTCGGAATTGCCCTCGCCGTGGCGGAAGTCCGGGGACTGCGGCACAAGACGGCGGAAGAAGCCGGTCATGTCCAGCGGCACATCCGCATCGAAGCCTTCGTTCACCGTGACGCCGCAGGTGGTGTGCGGGCAGAACACCGTGAGTACGCCGTCCGTCCATCCCCGCGACCGCACGACCTCGCGCAGATCTTCGGTGACGTTGAGCATGCCTTCCCGCGCAAGGGTGGCAAAGGAGAGCTTTTCCATTATTTCTTTTCCTTCTGGCAGTCGGAACAGATGCCGTAGAGCACCATGTGATGCGTCGTGGGCCTGAAGCCGTACTCCCGGCACAGAACTTTCTGGCGGCCTTCAATCTCGCGATCCATGAATTCCACCTTCCTGCCGCAGCGTTCACAGACAAGGTGGTCATGGTGCTGGAGACCCAGCGGCTCATAGCGGACCATGCCTTCCTCAAAGTTGATGGCCGAGGCCAGACCCGCTTCACAGAGCAGTTTGAGGGTGCGGTAGACCGTGACCTGACCGATGGAGCTGTCCTCCCGGCGGACGAGCAAGAACAGGTCTTCCATGGAGAGATGCCCTTCAGACTGAAGGAAGACCTCGAGGATCTTGTCCCGCTGGGGGGTGAAGCGCAGGCGCTTTTCTTTCAGGTACTTGGCGAACTTGCCTCTGAATTCTTCCAGAGATTTTTCCATGGTTCTTTCCTTGCAGAGAATAGCGGCACAACCCCTTCAGCGTATGCGTACCCGCGCACCATCGTCCAGCGTCTTCAGCCACACGGCTTCGGGCGCAAACATGACCCGGCCTTCCGCGTCGCAGAGACGCAGAACTCCCCAGTCCGCGCCCGGTGCGAAGATCAGCGAACATCCACCGGCGAAGGTGAAGCGCAGCCCCGGGGTTTCCCCGGCTCCGTTCCACGCCGAAGTCGCCGAGAGATCCACAAGTTCCAGCCCGAGGATGGAGACAAAGAGCGCGCTCAAATCGCAGGGGAACACGGCATCGGCTTCGAGCACGGCGTCGGACAGTCTGCCGTCCATGACCCGCAGGCCGCCTCCGTCACGGCAGGCAAGCTCAAGGCGGACATCGCCGAAATCCAGAGCGAACGGTTCATCGCAGGAAACGGAAACCTCACGCCAGCCGTTCGCCTGGGGTGCAGGCGCACCAACGGCGCAGAGCCTGCCCAGAGCACGTACCCGCCGCAGGGTCTTGCCGAGAACGCCCAGGCCGCGGAAATCTCCGGCGGCTCCTTCCGTATCCGGGCGAGCCTGGGGAACGGCGGGCGCTTTATCCTGCCAGTGGCTGTCTGGCAGGGCGGCGGAGGGACGCACTTCATCCCGTTCTTCGGAAAGAGGTTCGTCCCCAGCGGGGCGGGAAACGATGCGGGGCGTAAAGGGCAGCCCCTGTTCTCTCAGCGACTGCCGGAGAAAGATCTGGACGGCGGACGGAAGATCCAGCCCCAGTTCCTGGAAAAGGCGGCCTGCTTCACGGGCAAGCTGCGCATCGACGGTCAGAGAGAACTCCGGCATGGGAACCTCAGAGGAGAACAGCATCAGCGGGAACAGCATCAAGGCGGGAAACGGCTTCCCGCAGGGGATGTGTCCTGTATTGCAGCAACAGCGCGTTCAGCCTATCATGAACAGGTAAGGTATGGCAACGGAGACAGTATGAGACTTGCGGTCGTTGGTTCACGAGATTTTCTGGACTACGCCTTTCTGGAAGCCAGGCTCTGTGAGGCCTTCGCGCTTTCCGAGGTGGAAGAAATTATTTCGGGCGGAGCGCGCGGGGTGGACAGTCTCGCCGCCCGCTTTGCTAGTGAGCACAACATTCCGCTCAAGGTCTTTCCTGCGGACTGGACGCACCTGGGACGGCGGGCCGGACCTGCGCGCAACCGCGACATCGTGGCCCGTGCCGATACCGTGGCCGCCTTCTGGGACGGCTGCTCGCGGGGCACGCAGAACACGCTCCTTCAGGCGCAGCGGGCGGAAAAGCGCGTGGTGATTTTTCCCATCCCCCCTGCGAAGGGGTGAGTGTCTCCTGGGCGGAGCGTGAGGGGGCTTCAGCCGTTCTTCAGCGCCCGCTTGGTTTTGCGCGTAGGTACGGCGGCCACGGGGTTTTCGGGCCAGGGGTGCTTCGGATAACGGCCCCGCATTTCTGCGCGCACTGCGGCGTAGCCGTTTTTCCAGAAACCCGCAAGGTCACGGGTGATCTGAAGGGGCCTTCCTGCGGGTGAAAGCAGGTGCAGAGTCAGCGGGCAGCGGCCGCGGCAGATCGCGGGTGAGGTGGGCTGGCCGAACATTTCCTGAAGTTTGACGGCCAGCGACGGGCCGCCTTCCGTGGTGTAGCGTATGCGCACCGATGAGCCGGAAGGCACGGTGAAATGCGTGGGCGCGTCGCGTTCAAGACGTCTTGCGAGGGCATAGGGCAGCAGGGCGTGCAGGGCCTTGCCGAGCGCTATGCCTGAGAACTGCGTCCGGCGGGTCACGCCGGAAAGCCAGGGGGAGAGCCAGTTTTCGCTTGCACCGGCCAGGGCCGCAGAGAGGGCGGCATCGCTCACGTCCGGCCATTCCCCGCCATCTTCATCGTCCGCTCCTTTCAGGCTGCGCAGGAAGAGAACGCGGGCCTGCCATTCACGCAGCTCTTCCGTCCAGGGAAGGCAGGCCAGACCAAGGCGGCGTATGCCGTCGAGCACGGCGGCGCGCAGCGCCTCCGCGTGGGCGGCATCATGCGGAACGTGGGGCAGGGGGGCGTCTTCCAGCACCAGCGCACCGAAAAGGACGCGCTGCCGCGCCAGTGCCGCTTCCGTGCTTTCGTCCCAGAACACGGTTTCTACACGGCGCAGGCGGGAACCGTGCAGCCGCAGCAGATCTTCCCTTGAAAGCGGGGCGGCGAGATGGATGCGCCCTGTGCCAGCGGCACCACCGTCCAGAGCGGCAACGGCCAGAAAATCCTCATCCGCCAGAGCGTCTTCCTGCGGGAGCTGCGCGCCGCGGCCTGAAGCCAGACGGAAGCTGCCCCGGTTGCGCCGCTGCGCTATGCGTTCAGGCCAGGCCAGACTGAGCAGCGCTCCGGCTTCGGCTTCCGTTTGCGCCACGTCCGGCAGCGGGCGGGGGCTGCCGCCCGTGGCCAGAGCGAGGATCTGTTCCGCAGAACGGCGCAGGCGAAAGTCGCGCTTCAGGGCGGCAAGGCGCGGGCGGATGTCGCAGCCCGTGCCCGCAATTCTTTCTTCCACAGCGGCGGCCAGCGCCGCGGCCAGGGGCGCGTTCTTTCCGGCGGCCAGCACCATGTGCGCAAGCCTGGGATGCAGCGGAATGCGGGAGAGCGCCAGACCGTGCGGCGTGAGGTGCGGGCGGCCGGTTTCTTCCACGGCGCCAAGGGCGGTGAGGGTCTGAAAGGCGATATCCAGAGAAGCCTCCGGCGGGGGCGTGAACAGGCGCAGGCTGCGGGGATCGCTTCCCCAGGCGAGGGCGTCCAGCAGAAACGGGGTGAGATCCGCTTCCAGTATTTCCGGCCTGCGGCAGGGGCGCAGGACTTCCCCTTCGTGCCAGAGCCGCCAGCACACCCCGGGTTCGCGGCGGCCAGCACGTCCGGCGCGCTGATCCGCGCAGTCCCTGGTGACACGTTCGGTGACAAGGGCGCTCATGCCCGTGGCGGGAGAGAAGCGGGCCGTGCGCACAAGCCCGGCATCGATGACCAGACGCACGCCCTCGATGGTGAGGCTGGTTTCCGCGATGGCGGTGGCGAGCACGACCTTGCGTTTCCCGGGTGCTGCGGGCGCAATGGCTCTGTCCTGCTCTTCGACGCCGAGATCTCCGTAGAGGGGGTGCAGGGACACGCCGGCAGGCAGCTCGCCCAGCATCTCGGTCACACGCCGGATTTCACCGCGGCCGGGCAGAAAGACGAGGATGGAGCCGCTCTCTTCGGCGAGGGCGCGGCGCACGGCCGCCGCGGTATGGCTGAGGATACTGTGCCCGGGCGGACAGGGCAGATAGCGCACATTTACGGGAAAGCTGCGGCCTTCGGCCCGGACGGCGGGGCAGTCCAGCCATGCGGCCAGAGCCTTGGCATCCAGAGTGGCGGACATGACGAGGATGTCCAGATCGGGGCGCAGGGCCTGCTGTACTTCAAGGCAGAGCGCCAGCCCGGTGTCTGCCTGAAGGGAACGTTCATGAAATTCGTCAAAGATGACGCTGGAGACTCCGGAAAGTTCAGGGTCAGCGATGAGCCGCCTTGTCAGCACGCCTTCCGTGACAATTTCCACGCGGGTAGCACGGCTGACCGCACTCTCCAGCCGGACACGGTAGCCGATGGAAGCTCCGGCCTTCTCTCCCCTCTGGGCGGCCATGAAGCGGGCGGCGGAACGGGCGGCGAGGCGGCGCGGCTCCAGCATGATCACGATGCCTTCCCTCTCTTCCATGAGGGCCAGGGGCACGCGGGTGGTCTTGCCGGATCCGGGCGGGGCGGTGAGCACGGCGCGGCGGCGGGATCGGAGGGCGTCGAGGAGTTCCGGCAGGGCGGCGTCTACGGGCAGGTTCATGGCCTTCTCCAGCGAAAAGGAGCGCAGAAAAGGCGGCCGGGCCTTCCGGCCTGGCCGCCTGTCAAACGGTGGGCGTCCGCTCAGAGGGCGGACACAGCCGCGCTGCTAGGCTTTCTTGCGCAGCACGGGCAGAGCTTCACGAACCAGGAACAGCGCCAGCACGAACAGGATGGCGGAGAGGCCGGCCTGCAGGTACGCGGCGGTGAGGTCGCCCTGACCGGCGGAAATGGTCTGAATCTTGCCGATGAAGGTAAGGAACAGAGAGGTCAGGGTCACGAGGATCATGAAGGCCATGGGGAAGACGAGCATCTTGTGGTTGCGGGAGGCGTTCTTCAGCCAGGCAGCGATGGCGAGCAGGGCGAGACCGGCGAGGAGCTGGTTGGACGCGCCGAAGAGCGGCCACACCTTGGCCCAGCCGCCAAGCCCGAAGCCCACGCCGAGGACGACGCTGATGAACGTGCCCACATACTTGTTGCAGAGCACCTTGCGGAAACCGGTGACGCTGTCCACGGTTTCACCGGGGTTCAGCCAGAATTCGGTGAACAGGTAGCGGGACATGCGGGCAGCGGTGTCCAGGGAGGTGAGGCAGAAGGCGGACACGGCCAGAATCATGAGGCCGTAGGTGGTCTTCTGCGCTTCGGGGCTGTCAAGGCCGACGGCGGCCAGCATCTTGGAAATGCCGGAAGCGAAGACCGCGGTGGGCGGAATCTTGAAGGCGGCATCGCCGGATTCGGAGTAGATGTAGCTGATGGCGATGAGGGAGACGATGGCGAGTGCGCACTCAATGAGCATGGCGCCGTAGCCGATGAGCTTGGCGTCCTTTTCGGAGCTGAGCTGCTTGGACGTGGTGCCGGAGGCGATGAGGGAGTGGAAGCCGGAGATGGCGCCGCAGGCGATGGTCACGAAGAGCGCGGGGAAGAGGTACTGCCCGTGGGTCTCGAAGCCGACGAAGGCGGGCAGGCTCAGCGTGGGATGGCAGGCGAAGACGCCGACCACGGCAGCAATCATCATGGCGTACAGCAGGAACGAGCTCAGGTAGTCGCGGGGCTGGAGCAGAATCCAGACGGGCGTGACCGAGGCGATCATGATGTAGAGGCCGATGATGTACATCCAGGTGTGACCAGGCAGATAGACGGGGAAGGCGAGGCCGGCGGCGATGCACAGCACGAGGGCGATGACGCCGACTACGGTGCACACGCTGAGGCTGTAATTCTTGCGGTAGACGCAGAAGCCGAAGACTATGGCCATCAGGATGAACAGGATGGAGATGGTGGCGGTGGAGCCGTTGGCTTCGATGGTGTTGCCGTTCGCGTCGAAGCCGTTGAAGGTGCCGGCAACGATGGAGGCAAAGGCCGCGATGACGAGCAGCAGGGCAAGGTAGGCGAAGATGATGAACAGGCGCTTGGCGCGGGTGCCGATGTTCTGGGCGATGACTTCACCGATGGATTCGCCCTTGTGGCGGACGGAGGCCACGAGGGAGCCGTAGTCATGGGCCGCACCGAAGAAGATGCCGCCGATGAGAATCCAGAGCAGGCAGGGCAGCCAGCCGAAGATGGCGGCCTGGATGGGACCGTTGATGGGTCCGGCGCCGGCGATGGAGGAGAAGTGATGGCCCAGGAGCACAGGGGCCTTGGCGGGCACATAGTCCACACCGTCATACATGGTATGGGCGGGAGTCTCACGATTGGGATCCACGCCCCACTGTTTTTCCAGCCATGAGCCGTAGACCACATACCCGGCGATGAGGCAGGCAAAACCGATCAGAAGGAGAACGAGAGCGTTCAAACTAATTCCTCCTCAGCGAAATCTTTTCAAGGTTTCCACGAATGAAGTCCTTCAGTTCCGAACCCGCGCGGTTGACGGTGATGCTGCCGGAAGCGAGATCCACTGCGGCGGTACGCAGATCCATCCAGCCGTAGAGGGAGAACAGGAAATTCCTGTGCATCCTGGTCTTCCTGAGCGCCTGAACAGCTCCGTCCGTCACGCCGTCACAGACAAAGAGCGCGGTGATATAGCTCTTCATGTGTTCGATGTGCGGGCGGATGTTCTTCATACCCAGGCCGCAGGCCAGCTTTCGGCAGTCCTCGTACACGTCCGCATTCAGTTCGGGGACGGAAAAGACGTAGACATATTCGTGTGTCTCCGCACTCCAGAGCTTGGCCTTTTTCGAGAGCATGTAGCCCTCGTTGCGGGAGTGGAAGGCGTAGCTTGCGGCCAGAAAGGGTGCGGAACAGGAAGAAGAAACGTCGTCGAAGTAGACGGTATAGGCGTCCTTCAGGATGTTGAGCAGCGCGTCTCTGCTGACGGCCATGCCTTGTTCTCCCTGAAAAAAGGAAGGTAGAAACGGTTGAACAATAGGAAAGGGGCATCCTGTCCTGAGCGAAGGAAGGATGCTCCGGGCCTGTTACGGAAAAAACGAGTGGTCTCACGTTATCACCGCTTTTTTCACAAAACAAGAGCAAAAACCGGGGCCTGGAAATTTTTTTTGGCGCCTTTTGGGGGCAAGGGCATGGGAGATCTGCGGAACAGGGGCGGGGCGGCTTTTTCGGCGGTGCAGGGCTGGCAGCCTGAAGCGGCGACCGTCCCCGCCGTGCACTCGCTCCAGGAAGGCGGCCCGCAAAAAAGGGCGGAGCCATGCAGCCCCGCCCATGCGTTTTGTAAGGCGTGGACTTTAGCCGCGGGCCAGGCCTTCGAGGAAGGCCTGCGCCTCTTCCTGCATCCGGCTGAAGTGGTCGCCGCCCAGGAAGTCTTCCATGTAGAGCTTGTAGATGGGTTCGGTGCCAGAGGGGCGCACGGCGAACCATCCGTCTTCGGTGACGACCTTGAGCCCGCCGAAGGGAGCGCCGTTGCCTGGCGCTTTGGTGAGTACGGCCTTCACGGGAGAACCGGCCAGTTCCTTCATGGTCACGGTTTCCGCGCTGAGGCCTTTGAAGGCTTCCTTCATTTCCGGAGTCATGGGGGAGTCGATGCGCCGGTAGACGGGAGAGCCGAGACGATTTTCGAGTCCGTGATAGAGTTCGGAGGGATTTTTGCCGGTGCGGGCGGTCATTTCCGCAGCGAGCAGGCAGAGGATGAGTCCGTCCTTGTCGGTGCTCCAGGGCTGTCCGTCCACGCGCAGGAAGGATGCGCCCGCGCTCTCCTCGCAGCCGAAGCAGCAGGAACCGTCGCGCAGACCCGGGACGAACCACTTGAAGCCCACGGGCACTTCCATGACCGTGCGGCCGAGGGAGGCGGCCACGCGGTCGAGCATGGAGCTGGTGACCACGGTCTTGCCGAGTACGGCGTCAGGACGCCAGGCGCGGCGGAAGCCTTCGCGGCTGTCGTGGATGAGGTATTCCGTGACCACGGAGAGGTAGTGGTTCGGGTTCATCAGTCCTTCGGGGGTGACGATGCCGTGGCGGTCGGAATCGGGGTCGCAGGCAAAGGCGAGGTCGAAGCGTTCCTTCAGCTTGAGCAGACCGCCCATGGCCAGGGGTGAGGAGCAGTCCATGCGGATTTTGCCGTCGTGGTCGAAGGGCATGAAGCGGAACGTGGGATCGTACTGGTTGTTGGTGTTCTCGATGGACAGCCCGTAGCGTTCGGCGATGGGTTCCCAGTAGGCGAGGCTTGCGCCGCCCAGGGGATCGACGCCGAGGCGCAGGCCCGCGCCCTTGAGCACGGAAAAGTCAATGACGTGTTCCAGATCCTCCACATAGGCGGAAACATAGTCGTGTTCCTGCACCAGGCCGGAGCGCAGAGCCCTGGCCAGAGAGATGCGGCGCACCTCACTGCCGCCATTTTTAAGGATGGCGTTGGCGCGTTCCTGGATGCGGGCGGTGAGGGAGGTGTCGGCCGGGCCGCCGTGAGGGGGGTTGTACTTGAAGCCGCCGTCCTGCGGGGGATTGTGGGAAGGCGTGATGACGATGCCGTCGGCCTGAGCCGCAGAAGTGCGGTTCCAGCAGAGTATGGCGTGGGAAATGGCGGGCGTGGGCGTGTAGCCGTGACCAGTCTGCACCATGACCGTCACGCCGTTGGCGGCCAGCACTTCAAGCGCCGTGCGCCACGCGGGTTCGGAAAGCGCGTGGGGATCCTTGCCCAGAAAGAGCGGCCCGGTGACGCCCTCGCTCTTGCGGATGTCGCAGACGGCCTGGGTGACGGCCAGAATGTGGGCTTCGGTGAAGCTGTCGTTCAGCGAGGAGCCGCGGTGCCCGGACGTGCCGAAGCTCACGGCCTGCCCGGGAACGTCGGGAGAGGGTTCGGAGGTGTAGTAGGACGCGATGAGCGCGGGGATATTCACGAGATGTTCAGGGCGGGGCATGGTGCCCGCCAGAGGATGAAGAGCCATGGTTCCTCCCGGAAAGAGTGACGTTCACAGGGAATGTACAGGAAAAACGGCGGGGTGTTAAGCGTGGAAGCGTCAGAAGCGCGGGTGTTCCAGTCCCCAGACGCGCAGGGCTGTCCTGCGTTCGCGGGCGTCGGGGAGAAGACGCAGCAGCAGGGCGTGGAAGGCCGGGCTGTGATCCATGCGCCTGAGGTGGCAGAGTTCGTGGATCAGCACATAGTCGAGGAGCGGCAGCGGCAGGGAAATGAGCTGTGCGGCCAGGACGATGTTCCCGCGCAGTGAGCAGCTTCCCCAGCGCCGTCTGAGGGAGCGCACGGTCAGCGTGGGCACGGCGTCATCGTTCAGCGCGGCCCGCACTTTGGCGTCAAGACGGGCAAGGCGCCGGGTCAGCACACTCTTCGCCAGGCTTTGCCGCCAGAGGCGGAAAGCGCGGCTCAGGGATGCTTCATTGCGGCAGGGCAGAAGCAGTTCTCCTCCCTGAAGCCGGGGGCGGACTTCCCGTGCGGCGGGCACGGCGCGCACGGTGAAGGGACGCCCCAGAAACCACACTGTTCCGCCGTCCGCAAGAACGGGCGCTGCCGGACGGTGCGCCGCGAAGAAGGCCAGCGTCCGCTCTATCCAGCCGCGCCGCGACTCGACAAAGGCGAACACGGCGGAAAGCGGGGTGCTTTCCGGGGCGCGCACGCGGATGGAGCCATCGGGGTGCACGCTCAGGCGCAGGGTGCGGAAGCCGTCCTTCTGGAGCGTGAAGGTCAGAGAGCCGTCCGGAAGGGTGAGCGCGGCGGGCGCAGAGGCCTTTCGTCCGGCGCGGGGTTTGGGGAATCGGCGTCTCATGCGTTCACCAGCCAGCGGCGGCAGGACGGGGTGAGAAGACAGGCGCAGGTGAAGATTTCCAGCGCGGCGAAGGCGAGGATCATGACGAGGAGCGCGTTCCCGGCTTCGGGCAGAAGTGCGGCCAGCCAGAAGAGGTGCAGGAGGGAAGAAGCGCCCCAGGCGGGGAGCACGCCGCCGTCTCCCAGCACCGCGAGGGCGCGGCGCATACCGTAGATGACGATGGCCCAGGCCAGGCAGGGGAGGCTTGGCGGGAACAGTGCGGCGGCTTCCTGTGAGGCCAGCATACAGAGGAAGGGAAAGACCGTGAGACCGAGGGACGCGGCGCTGAAGGCGCGCATGGCGGGCGGCGGTGCTGACGATGGGCCGGGGCGCGGGGCGAGAGCGCGGGCGAGGGCGTAGGAGAGCCAGACCAGAGGCGCAGAGAGCAGTGGGGCCAGAGCTTCAGCAATGAGCGGAAGCATGATTTTGGGCACGGGCAGAAACGCCGTGACCAGGGGGGCGAGCAGGAGAAAGAGCAGGGCGAACGCGGCGAAAGCCAGGAGCGTAGCACGGCAGCCTTCGCGGAGCAGTATGCCGGGGGATCGGCTTCTGTCCGGCCAGAGGCGGAAGGCGGGCGGGAAGGCGAGGGCCGCGGCGATGAGCAGGGCAAAGGCGCGCCAGGACGGATGGGGAGCGGCGCTGTTTTCCAGCCCTGCGAAGTCCGCGCACACGAGGATGAGCCAGGCCAGCGCGGGTGTGAGCAGACACGCCGGAAAGAGTGCGGCCAAAAAGCGCAGGACGGAAGCGTTCATTCCTGTTCGGCGAGGCGCTTGAGCAGATCTTCCATACCCACGATGCCGATGAGCCGGCCATCCTCCACCACGGGGAGCGTGTAGAAGCGTTCGCGGATCATGAGTGTGGCGATGTCGTCCACGGGCGTATCCGGCGCGATGGTCTGGGGCTTCGTGCTCATGATTTCACCCACGGTGCGGGCGGCGAAGCGCTTGAGTTCCTTGGCAAAGGAGCCGGGAAGCTGGAGCGGTATGACGCCTCCGAGCAGCAGGAAATAGCCTGGGGTGTGCAGCTTCTGGTCGAGGGAGATGAGGTCGGACTGGGTGAGCATGCCCACGAGCTTCCCGTCTTCGACTACGGGCAGTCCGTTGAAATGCCCGTCGAGCAGAAGCCGTGCGGCCTGACTCAGGGACGTGTCACGCGAGACCGTGACGGGATGGCGGGTCATGATGTCGGCGGCGGTGTTCATAGTATACCTCGTTTAGGAAGCATTAAAAGCGAGGCACGGAAGCTGTCAAGATCTGGACGCGGAAAAAGACCGGGACCTTCCCCGCCCGCTGCCGGCTTACCCTGCCGGAACGGGGAAAGTTCGTCGCTCCAAACGCACGTCAGCGAGCTGATAGCGCAGGCGGCGTGTTCGTCAGGACATAGCCAGCGAACATGGTTACGCCGCCGGAGATGGGTAAGTCGGCGCGTTGCGGTAGCGTGCTTCCTGCGGTCTTCGTTCAGGAGTTTGCAGCCTGTGCCGAAGCAGACTCTCGTGCTTTGGCAAAAACTCTCACGCTCCCCTCATAGAAAAGCTGCGCCAGCACTGCAAAGCCCATACAGACTCCCATACTCATAAAAAGGATGAAAAGCGCATTGCTTTGATGACAATGTATCCAGACATATTTTTTTAAAAATATGAAGGCAGGAAAGTGCAGAAGATAAATTGGATACGAAAGTGTTCCGAGATACGATAAACATTTCCTGTTTAAAAATGATGAAAAATATCCGAATCTATACACAAATAAAGCAAAAATCGAAATAAACAGGATCTGAAAGAATACCGGTTCATAAACAACTTTATGGAATGACATGTATCGTATCCAGACACATAAAAGTGCCATTTCCATCACGGTAAACAGTATTCTGAAAACGCGGCTGTATAAACATTTTGGAGGAGAAAAGGTTTTCAAGCAGTACGCCAGCAAGATTCCAACGCTGATTCCTCCAAGGGCATTAATGACTCCATTTGTCAAAAACGGAAAACTTTTTATGGGCGCAGCAGCATACATACCAATCTCAGCTCGTCCTATGAAACAAAAAGAGAAAAATGCTATGATTGAACAGAAAAGCAGGACATTCTTTGTTCTAAAATGAGCCAGCATAAAGAAAAACATCGGGAGCAGGAAAAAGAGAACACAAATGAACCATGAGGCAGGGTTTGATGAACCGATTTTAATAAAACCAAGACCAGAACTAATAAACATTAAATTCAGTGTATCTGGAAATATTTTAAATTCGCCAAGAAGAATAACTGGTATAAACGAAATCATCAACATCGGCCAGAGCCGGACAATCTTCTTTTGTATAAATGTCAACACATCAATTCTCTCTCTCTCTCTCTCTCTCTCTCTCTCTCTCTCTCTCTCTCTCTCTCTCTCCAGAAGAGAAAAAAGCCGCTCATGATAAAGAAAGCAAGAACGACGTTTTTTCCTGTCAGACCCGTGTATCGGATTTTAAACAACTCCAGGGCGGGAAAATACCCCTTCAGCACTCCGGTCAAATGGTAATACATGATCATCACGGCCATGAGGAAGCGCAGCACGTCAACGGAATAGAACTTCTTTTCTTCGCAAAGCGGTGTGACCTTAAAGGAAGGAAGGTGGCTCATACAATGACTCCTTCTGCGGCCATGGCCGGTGTTAAAAATTGGGGAAGGAAAGACCTCTTGCAGCTTCCAAACCGCCGGACGGCGCGAGCGGTCCGGCGGTCTTCTGCAAACTGGCCTGGCGAGCTATCTACTTTTCGTTGTCAAAGGCAACAATTTCTTCCATGACCCGCAGCCTGTCCTCAGTATTGTCTATTTCGTCAATATAATATTCATCGGAAGGGAAGGCCCGGATGTTCAGGGCCTTGAAGATCTCGTTGAGGGCATTCTCGGCATAGCACTTGTCGTTGCCTTCGGAGATGAACTGTACAACCTTGCCCACCCAGGCGCTGGCCGCGGCTTTCTGAAGTTTATAGAAAGGCTGGAACGAATGGCAGTCGTCATCAAAGATGTGAATGGATACCTCTATGATCCGGCCATCGATGACACGGCCCTTGAAGTCCTTGTCCGGGAGCTTTTTGGAGAAGTTTACCGGCGCGCAGTCCTGGTCTTCGCAGGCGAGCATATCGCGCACAAGTTTGCGGTCGAACACAAGATCACCGTGAAGAAAAAGCATGTCATCGTTGATAGCGTCACGGGCAAGAAACATCGAATAGATGTAGTTTGTTTTGTCGTAAATATCATTGCGCACAAAGGTAAACCGGGCTTCGGGAAACTGTGCCGCGGCAGCGCGTATCTGTTCTTCAAAAGGCCCGACAGTGATGATGAAATCCCTGATCCCTTCCTCGGTAAGCAGGCGGAGCTGACGATGCAGTATGGTCTCTCCGTCTTTGAGCGGAGTCATGGATTTGTGAAAGGCTTTGGTGAAATCACCCATACGGCTTCCAAGTCCGGAATTGAAAATAATGGCCTTCATTGGTTCTCCCAAGGTATTATCGAATGTTATGTCCGCCGCTCAGAGTGCCGAGCAGAGCAATGAGCAGGCAGCATGCCGCAATGGAGAGGAAAACGATGTTCCACCCGCCGGAGTCCAGCAGAAATCCGTAGACCAGAGACTGCACAGCCGCCCCCATGTAGGCGGAAAAATTCAGACAGCCTGCTGCCGTAGCGGAAAACATCCGTGCGCCGATATCCGTGGCAAAGGCCCAGGCCGTGCCGTTGATGGCGTAGATGCAGAACCCGGCTACGAAGAGCAGGATTTCGATGAGTATCAGTTCCCAGGTCACGGTGGGGTCGAGCAGGAAGAACACATAGACGGCCACCGCACCAATGACCGCGCTATGCACGCAGGCCTTAAGGCGGTTATTGAGGTAGAGGTAGTCGCTGAGCCACGGAACCACGAGCGTTCCGATCCCCATGCCCACGGGCAGAGCCAGTGAAGAAAGCAATCCATCCGTGATTCTGATGCCAAACTGGTCGATGAAGTACAGGGGAACCCAGGTCACGAGACCATAACGTGCAAGTCCTGTCGCAAAGGCCACAACCATCCAGAGATCGAAGCGGCGATCGGAAAAGACATATCGGTACGGGTAGAGCTTGCCTCTGGTGCGCACGATCTCCCGCATGGCGATTTCCTGTTCTGCCATGGACTCGGTCTCTTCCTGGTACTCGGACAACCCGATGGAGCTGGGGCCAGGCTTTGCGGAAAACTTGTAGAGAACGAGCATGACAAGAGGAAATGCCGCAGGCACAAGAAAGGCGGCACGCCATCCCAGTTCGGGAAACACGGCAAAGGCGAAGGTGACAGACAGTGTGGCCGCCACCTGACCAAAGCCGGAAAAAGCATGGGCAAATCCTGTGGCAAATCCCCGGGTGCTGCCCGGCCACCATCTGGTGAGCGTGGCCAGGCCGGGGGTCCAGGCCATGGATTGAAAATAGCCGTTCAGTCCCCAGAGAACAGCCATCATGACAATGGAGGTCTGGAAACTGAACAGAATATTCGCCGCAGCGGACAGCAGCACCGCGCAGAAGACAAAGCGCGCAGGGCCGACGACCTCGCTGATGCGTCCGTTCACTATCTGTCCCAGGCCATAGGTCCAGAACATGGTGCCGGTCAGGATGCCGATGTCTGATGTTGTCCAACCCAGGTCGGACATCATAACGGCGCTGGCGTTCGACAGGTTCAGCCGGCAGCAGTACAGTGTGCAGTACAGAAAGGAAAACATGAGCAGGTAACGCCAGGCGTAGTGTCTGAACCTGGAAAAATCCTGCGCTGAATAGCCAAAACGAAGGTTTGAAGACATGCTGCTCCTTAATAGAGGGTTGATATGCTCCCCATCAGGTGGACAAAGTAAGAAAGCCCCGCGGTAAAGGGTGTTGTTATTGCACGGACTTTAATAGGTTCCATGCTTCCTCTGACAGATTTTCTTTTTCAGGGTAATAGCAATACTGGCCAAGCTGCTCTTCAATTTGACGCATGAACTCCTGATCGATGAATTCTTTATAGGCTCCGATATTGACTACAGATATAGCAGGATCAAAAACTGCCTTGGGGCGAACATGATTAGCTGGATCTATCCCGCAGAAGTCCATAATCTTTTGTGTCGTCTCATCGTATTTCAAGACAAGATCCTCAAAACGAACCATCAATCTATGCTCATAGGGGTTATTTAAATGCTTTATTACAGAAGTATATCGACTAATGAAACCATTGATATTTTGTGGATCATCCACGTGACAACGCATAATACTAAGATATTGATCTCGCGGGTCACGATATGTACATATTTGTTTTATGGGATTATCGGTTAAATATTTATTAATAGCCTCCAGAGAGAAATTACCAAACATTTGATCGCTGACAAAAATTTCATTACTGTCAAAAAGTGACAAAAAGCCTTCAATAAATTGTTTAACATAATGGTCAAATTCTTTTTGTGTTATATTCTTAAATTTATAAAAGAAATATCTTCTTAGTCCATTTCCCTTCATAAAACAGCATTTATTAAATGTCTCGTCAGAAGAATTCCAGACAATTGGAAAACGTTTGTCCTTCATAAAACGAATAGTCTCGCCATCAAGATCTATAACGGAATAGATGAAATTTAATGCCATATCCAAAAATTCATCCGTATATAAAGACGGGTTTCTTTCAAATCAAATTGGTCCTTTTGTGTCATATGTTGAATATATACTTTTAATAAATCTTTTTATCTGCCAGTCTTTTTCTGCAGCAGAATCGCACGCAAAAGAGTTGATAAAGGAAATAAAATTAGTTCTCCAAAAAAATTGACATTCCCTAATGAGTGCGCCTTTATATTTCTCCTTTGAATATACATCAGGATCGCCAAGTACGGTACTATCTGAAAATTCGTTAAAAAAACCAATCACAGCCGAGGAGCCACTATAGCCATATCCCAGAGAAGTAATATGCTTTTTATATTTTCGTCTCGGAGCAGGTGCTGGTTTAGGTGCAGGCGCAGGAGTGGGCTTAGGGACAGGGGGCACTTTGGATTTGAGTTCAGAAACTGAAGCCTCCAGCTGTTTGAGCAAGGGTTCAGCAGCGGCAGTTTTGGAGCTTAGTTCAGAAACTTGAGCCTTCAGCTGTTTGAAATGACACTCTAGATGATTGCGCATGCTGCACAAGTCCAGGAGCCGTGCTTGAACGCTATGA
>NZ_CANRLT010000019.1 GCF_947631555.1 uncultured Mailhella sp.
TTCAGGCCGGTAGAGTCCCACCCCGCCCTGAAGGGCGGGGTATCTTTGGGGCGGCAGCTTGGGAGGGGATGCAAACCCCTCCCAAGCGTGGGACGCAAAGTCCTGAAGGGCTTTGCTCCATTATTGCTTGCGTTCAGGCGGCTATCCCCACAGCGCCAGGCCGATGAGCCGGCCGATCCAGGCAGCGGCATAGGCCACGCCGGTGTTGAACACCATGCTGAAGAAGACCCATCTCCAGCCTCCGGCCTCGTTTTTGAGAACGCAGAGGGTGACGAAGCATGGGGAGTAGATCAGGACAAAGAGCATGAGGGACAGGGCGACGGTTTTGGACCAGCCCTTGTCGGACGCCAGCTTTGCGGACAGCGAGTCGGGTTCGTCCGGATCGGTCTCGCCAATGGAATAGGCCGTGCCCATGGTGGAAAGGACGGCTTCCTTGGCGGCCACACCGCTCAGCAGGGCCACGTCGGTTCGCCAGTCGAAGCCCAGCGGTCTGAAGACAGGTTCGATGGCAGCGCCCAGCCGTCCGCCGAAGGTATTGCGGATTTCCAGTGAGGCCAGTTCGTTTTCAACGTTGGTCCTTTGTTCTTCCAGGGCTGCCTTTTCGCTGGTGAGGGACTCAAGCTGCGCCTTGAGAGCGGCGCTGCCGGAATCGGCGGCAAGCTGCTCCTGAAGCGCCGCAAGCGTTTCTTCCAGCGGGGCGAGCTGTTCCTCAAAGGATGCGATCTTCGCTTCAAGAGGCGCCGACAGCTCTTCGTCCAGTCCGGGGAAGGTCAGTGCCGCCCAAAGGACGACGGAGATGGCAAGTATGATGGTGCCGGCCTTTTTGATATACATCCAGGAGCGTTCCCAGGTATGCGTCAGGATGCTGCGCAGTGTGGGCATACGGTAGGGCGGCAGTTCCATGACGAAGGGCGTGGCCTCGCCTTTCAGAATGGTTGAGCGCAGGAAGCGGGAGACAATGAGGGCAACGGCCCAGCCCGCCAGAGTGACGGCAAACATGATACTGGCCTGATTTTCGGCAAAGAAGGCTGCGGTCAGCATGAGGAAGACCGGGATCTTGGCGCCGCAGTTCATGAGGGGCAGCGTCAGCATCGTGGCCATGCGCTCTTTCTCGCTGCGCATGGTGCGCGTGGCCATCACGCCGGGGATGGCGCAGCCGCCGGCAATGCCGCCCGCGATGATGAAGGGCATGACTGACGCTCCGTGCAGACCGAAGACGCGCATGACGCGATCCAGCATGTAGGCCATGCGCGCCATATAACCGCTGTCTTCGAGGAAGGCGACGATGAGAAACATGATCATGATGAGCGGCACAAAGCTGAGTACGCCGCCCACGCCGCCGATGATGCCGTCACAGATCAGCGACTGCAAAAGGCCGCCGGGGAGTACGCTGCCCGTGATTTCCGCCATCCAGCCGAAGAAGTCCTCTACCCAGCCCTGCGGATAGGCGCCCAGCATGAACGTGGCCCAGAACATGAAATAGACCACGCCCAGCATGATGAGCGGGCCGAAAATGGTGTTCGTGAGCAGTTTGTCGAGCTTGTCCGTGAAGGCCAGGCGATCCTTCGTATTGTCCTTGCGGAGTACGCCGTCTTTGAGCACACTGTTGATATAGCCGTAACGGTAGTCGGTGATGATGGCATCCGGCGTGGTTTCGAGCGTGCCTGCAAGATGGGCGGCCAAGGTGTCCCGGATGGCGAAAAGTTCCTGAGCTGCGCCGCTTGCAGCCGCTGCCTGGGCGCATAGAGCCTCGTCGTTTTCCAGCAGCTTGATAGCCGTCCAGCGGGCAGGATAGCGGCCTGTCAGGATTTTTTCCTTTTCGATGATGCTGACCATTTCCAGAAGTGCGGGATCCAGATCCGGGCCATAGCTGATGGCGAGCGCTTCAGATGGTCTGGAAGATTCCTCAAGAGCCGCACGCAAAGCCTGTTCCAGTCCTTCGCCGGAACGAGCTACCGTGGCCACGGCGGGAAAGCCGAGGCGTTCGGAGAGACGCCTGAGGTCGATGTCGATCCCGGCCTTGCGCGCTTCATCCATCATATTGCAGGCCAGAACCACGGGCAGTCCGAGTTCGCGTATCTGGAGCGCCAGAAAGAGACCGCGTTCGAGTGTGGCAGAGTCTATGATGTCAATAACGGCACGGGGGCGTTCTTCCGGGGATTCGGGCGCGAGAACTTCGCGGGTCACGCGCTCTTCGATGGAATAGGCGGTCAGAGAATAGGTGCCGGGCAGATCCACGAGAGAAACCTTGCAATCGTCCAGGGATAACCAGCCTTCCTTCTTTTCCACGGTCACGCCGGGGTAGTTGCCCACATGCTGATGAGCGCCGGTGTAGCTGTTGAATGCCGTGGTCTTGCCGCTGTTGGGATTTCCGGCAAGAGCGATGCGAATCCCGTTTTTCCTTTCTTCTTCCGTCAAGGACACGGCGTTGACCGTGCCCCGTTTTTCGCACATGGGACAGCTCATTTGACCTCCACGGAAACGTAGTCGGCTTCACTGTTGCGCAGAGCGATGGTGGTGCCTTCGATGCGGAGGGCGACGGGATCCCGGAGCGGGGCCTTGCCGACGACTTCCACCGCCGCGCCGGGGATAAGCCCCATATCGCGGATACGGCGGCCAAGTTCACCCTGAGCGGAAATCTTCGTGATGCTGGCCTTCTGTCCGGGAACGAGTCTGCGAAGGTTCATCTGACGCATGAATTTTCTCCTGTAAATAAAAGTGAAATTCTTTTTCAAATTACACACAGCGTCGCGCACGTTGTATGTGTCAGGGAGTGCGGAGTACAGATCAACTCCCCGAAGACGATAGCCAAAACCGACCTTGAACAGGGAAACACTTGCCGTAAGGGCAGAAAGAAGGACGAGCTACTGCGAACAAGGCTGTTGCCCCTAACGAGAAATCATCCCTTGCATCCCTTGAGTTCTCGTGTCTGTACTTGCGTACAGGGCTTGAGAAGCCGGCAGATTACCCTTTTCACACCCCTTTTTCCGGAAGCGGCTGTTCACGGTACAGAGATACTTTTATTGAAATTGAAAATCGTTGTCAACTTAATTCGAAGAACATTTTCCATGTGTGGGAGGTGTCTCACTTTTTTCAGATGTCTTGAAAGAATGCTCGAAAACATGTTTTCAGAAAACAGGATTAGGTTGAGCTTCATACCTGTCTTGAGAAGGTATCAGCGTCCTTCCTTTATGGTTTGTGTCCAGGCCGTTGGGCCGGATACATCCCCTTCTGTCCCGATGAGCGGGGCACAAAAGCTGAAAGTTTGGAAGAGAGCGGGACAAACCCTGCCCCAGGGTAGACGTAACGCTCTGAAAGGCTTTGGCTGCCTTTTTTTGAGGTAGAAATTTTGCCGGCAACCGCTATCTTTGAGAAAGAAGTCGTTGCAAGCCTTTAGCCTGATTTTGGAGAAAAATTGAGAAATTTTCTAAAAAAATGAGAAAATAAAAAACTTAGTTGTGGAAAAAATTTTGAGAGATATGCCAAAATTTTGACTTCTAGTGATAAAAGCAAAAGAAAACAGGAGGTTGACAAAGGGCAAGCCATTTCTTGGAATTAAATTTTTTTCAAGGAAAGATAGGCGGATAGCTATCTCCAGCACTGTGGAAAACTCCTTTTCGGCAAGGTTCTGATTCTTGATTCTTTCGGATGGCTTTTGGGGCGGAGCTTTTGTACACCAGCTTCGTCATGAATGAACATTGGTCTGCCATACTCGCTGAACTCAGTCGTACACTACCGGAAGGCAAGTTCAAGGTTTTCCTTGAACCGCTCATTGGAGATGTGCGAAAGGTGACAGTTCCAGCCGGAGAGGCCCGGCAAGGGGTTCTGGTCTCGACGCCGGAACGTTGGGAAATTTCCCTGACGGCAGCCAACGGCTTCATGGCGGAGCAGGTACGTTCCCGCTTCGTTCAAATTATCGCCGAAGCCGGTCGTGCCGTTCTCGGTTCCACGCCTGCTGTGATGGTACATACCTCAGCGGCACATAAAAAAACTGAAATTCCCGGGCCTGTGCGTACGGAACAACTTGTACGGGCGCTTCCATCCTCGCCCGGACTGCTCATGGCGGATCGTCAGCTGGAACTTCCCCTGCCCCTTCCCCGAGTGTGTCCTGTTCAACGGCGGGACTGGAGATATTCGTTTGAAGATTTTGTTGTCGGCCCGTGCAATCAGCTCGCCTTTGCCGCGGCTACGAACATCCTTGACGCCAGTGCACCGGTAGATATGGTTTTTTTGTGTTCCGGTGCGGGACTGGGAAAAACGCATCTCACGCAGGCGGTGGGGCGCGCTCTCAGTCTCGAGGCGGACAAGCGTGATGTTCGCCTGGAATACCTTACGGCGGAGGAGTTTACCTCGCAGTTTGTGCGTGCTTCCAAAGCTGGCGGTATGGAGCAGTTTAAGGAGCGTTTCCGCAAGCTTGACATGCTGCTTCTCGAAGATGTCCACTTTCTGCGCGGTAAGGATCGTACCCAGGAAGAGTTGCTTTCCACCATTAAAAGTCTCCAGTCACATGGCGGACGTGTGGTTCTGACCAGCTCCTTCGCTCCCCGTGACCTTGCTGGAGTGGATTCTCAGCTCGTTTCCCGCTTCTGCTCCGGCTTCGTGGCAAGCATGGAACGCCCCAACCGCGATATGCGGCTCCATATCCTTCAGGAGAAAGCCAGACGGCAGTGCATGGTTCTGCCTGCGCCTGTAGCGGATCTTCTTGCCGACCGCATTACCGGGGATGTGCGCCTTCTGGAAAGCTGTCTGCACAACCTTATGCTTCAGGCTCGCTTCATGGGGCAGAAGGTGACGGAAGAAATGGCGATCGAGGTCATCCGGACGGTGGCGCAGAACAGCCCTCAGCTGACGGTAGAAGACGTGGTTTCGTTGATCTGCCGCAGTTTTGACCTCACTCCAGCCCAGCTTTCCTCCAAATCCCGCCGTCAGAACCTGGTGGTGGCACGCAACACAGCGTTTTTTCTCCTGCGCAAGCACACGGAACTCACGCTCGAAGAAATTGGCGAGCGCTTCCATCGAAAACACTCTACCGTCATCAAGGGCATTACGGCCGTAGAGCGTGAAATGGGCCGTCATACTCCTCTGGGCGGCCAGATTAAACACACGGTGGCCATGATCGAACGTTCCGGACTGAAGGGATGATGCTGTCGCCGGGGTCTGTTTGCAGCTCCCATGCAGAGCGGCGGTGAATCACGCATTAAAGGTTGACATCCTCCCCACCTGAAGCCGGGATTCCCAGTGGAGGCAATCTTGTGATTGCATCCCTGAGCGGGGTTCTGCCTCAACGAGATTGCCCTGAGGAACAAGACGTGGTTTTCACCGCAAACATTCCCCTGTGGGGTATGGCACGGGTACGAATAACCGCCTATCCTCCAAGGTCTCACTATCTCCCGGCAGGCTGAAAGGCGCGAGCGTCAGCGAGCAGATAGCGGAGGCGGCGTAAGCAGGAAAGGCAGAAAGGCATCTTGTTTTTCCTGCCGGAAAAACGCGAAAGGCAGCCGAACTTCCAGTTCGGCAAAGGCGTCCTCTAGCCACGTCCCTGACCGCCGGAGGCGCGAGCGTCAGCGAGCAGATAGCGGAGGCGGCGTAAGCAGGAAAGGCAGAAAGGCATCTTGTTTTTCCTGTCGGAAAAACGCGAAAGGCAGCCGAACTTCCAGTTCGGCGAAAGGCACCCGCTAGCCAACTCTGACGCGGGCACGCCTCGTGCAGCGAAGCTGCCCTCGGCCGCGCTCCGCGTGTCCTTTCTTCCGCTCCTCGCCCGCCTCCATGCCGGCTTTCCAGCCGGCGCGGGGTCGTCGCTCCAAACGCGCTACCGCGCGTGCCTCCGGCGGATAAGGAAGGAAAAGGCAAGTAAGCAGAGGCATGGGGGGGACGCCAAGCGCACACGCCCCGCCTCCGGCGGCGTGAGCAGGAAAGGCAAGGAAAGGCAGAAAGGCATCTTGTATTTCCTGCCGGAAATACGCTGAAGAGCGCCGAACTTCCAGTTCGGCGAAAGGCATCCTCCGGCCACGTCTGACGGGATCGCGCCTCGTGCAGCTTCGCTGCCGACCACCCCGCTCGCTGGCCGCAAAGGTGCACAACGGGCGAAGCCCGATTGTGCGCGGCCTGCTCGCTATCAGCGGCGTACACGCCGCGCCTCCGGCGGTCAAGGAAGCGCTCCCCTTCCGCAACCTGCGGAGCAGCGAGCGGTAGCGAGCAGATAGCGAAGGCGGCGTGAGCAGGAAAGGCAAGGAAAGGCAGAAAGGCATCTTGTTTTTCCTGCCGGAAAAACGCGAAGACAGCCGAACTTCCAGTTCGGCAAAGGCACCCGCTGGCCAACTCTGACGCGGGCACGCCTCGTGCAGCTTCGCTGCCCTCGGCCGCGCTCCGCGTGTCCTTATGTCCGCTCCTCGCCCGCCTCCATGCTGGCTTTCCAGCCAGCGCGGGGTCGTCGCTCCAAACGCGCTGCCGCGCGTGCCTCCGGCGGTCTAAGGAAGGAAAAAGAGCAACTTGTCTTTGGGTGTGGGACTTATCAAGCTGCATGGAAAAGACAGGCTTTCCAACCCGCTTGAGGACGGACGTTCAAACCACAATCAAGAGTGCCTGGAAACACTCAGATTTCCCGGCAGCACCAGATGACACGTCCGATGACCCGTACAGTAGCAGCCAGATCTCCATGAAGATCCACATGGATGGGAGAATAGCCGGGGTTCCTGCTGCGGAGAACAAGCTGTCCGCCGGGGAACGTTTCCACCTGCTTGATGTAGATTTCTTCGTTGATGCCCATGGCATAGATGGCGTGACCAAAGATTTGGTTCTTGCTTTGATCAATGAGAACCATGTCGCCATGACGTATGTCAGGCTCCATGCTGTCCCCGCAGACTTTCATCAGCACCATTTTGTCGGGATTTCCCTTGCGGCAGAGCCAGTCCTGGCGGAAGGAGAAGTAGGAGAGCACATCACCGCTGGTCTCAAGACTTCCCGTCCCGGCGGCAAGACGGGCCGACACGAGGGGGATCATGACCAGGTCGATGGCGTTCCGTCTTCCGGCGGGAACTTCGCCGAAGAAGCTCAGTCCCCTGGCAAGGCGCTGCTCATTGTCAGTATGTGAAGCACTGCCTGAGGCTGCGTCAGGTTCTTTTCCAAAAAAGATCCAGTCAGTGGACAAGCCGAAGCGCGAGGCAACCTTCAATACCCAACCGTCCGGAATGCGTCCCTTACGTCTTGCCTGACTCACGGCCTGAGGCGAGACGCCAAGAAGTTCGGCAAGCTGACTGTCACGGCGAAGTCCCGCGCTTTGAAGGAGGCGATCAAGAGTATCAGGTGTCGAGGTGTTCATGGACAACCTTTAAAAAAGAAAGGCAAAAAAGTCAATCGAAAATTAAAAAATAAAAAAAATATAAAAATATAAATTTTTAGTTGACAAAATAAATTAAAAATGAGAAAGAAGAGATACATTTTTTCAATGGAGGAAATTGATCATGGCAATGAGCGACGAAATCCGCAGTGTCCGTTCCTTTCTCGGGAGTCTGAGCAGGGAAGAATTTAATCCCGCACTCATGGAACTGGCGTGCAACAATCTGGAAGCTCTCGCCGAACAGGCTGAGGTGTTTGAGAATATCCCGCTGGCGGTCAAGGCTCGTCATCGCTCCATGCGAGTCACGGAAGCTCAGGCTGACATGTTTTCTTTGCTGCAGTGACGACAGGTTTCAAGGTGGAGCTTTCCGGAAAAGCTTTCCCGCGGAGAAGGGAATGCCTCAATCTCCCGCTTCTGGACGGATGGCGCAGGAAAAGGTATGGTGGCGAAATCAGCCGGCATGACGCCGGTTCACTCACAGGGTATCTTTTGCCATCTTCCGAGGACAGGATGACGCAGTTTTCTTTATTGGAATCTACTGATGAACATGCCCGCGCCGCGCGCAGAGCAGAAAAACTCAGGAAGGAACTGGAGCGTCACAACCGCCTTTATCACCAGCTTGATGCTCCGGAAATCACTGATGAAGCCTATGATGCACTGTTTCGGGAACTTGTGGAGCTAGAGGAAACGTTTCCCGACCTGCGCACTCTTGATTCCCCTACCCGGCGCGTGGGGGGGGCGGTACTCTCGTCACTTGAAACTCGTCCGCATAGGGAACGGATGTACGGACTGGATAACGTTTTTTCCGCTGAGGAATGGGCGGGCTTCCAGCAGAAGGCATTCCGTGCGCTTCCAGAGGCCTCGCCGGAAGTGATGTCGGCTTGGTGGGCCGATCCCAAGCTCGATGGACTGGCCTGTGAACTTACCTATGAAAACGGTATCCTTGTTCAGGCGCTGACCCGAGGCGACGGCGAAGTTGGAGAAGTGGTCACGGAGTCCATGCGCACGGTGCGCAATCTGCCTCTTCGTTTGAACGGCAAGGACGCCTTTCCTCCTCGGAGGCTTGAGGTGCGCGGTGAAGTGCTGATGTTCCGTAAAGAGTTTGAGGAACTCAACGAGCGACAGACAGCCCTGGGGCAGAAACGCTTTGCCAATCCGCGCAATGCCGCGGCAGGCTCGCTCCGCCAGCTCGATTCCTCGGTGACGGCTGCGCGCAAATTGCGTTTTCTGGCCTATGGAGTAGGCGAACTTGACGTTCAGTACAGGAAGCCCTGGGAGACGTATGAGGAGCTTATGAAGGCCCTTTCGGACTACGGCTTTGAGACGCCGCCGCAGGGACGGCTCTGCCACAATCTGGAGGAAGCTGAGTCCTATTATCGGTATGTGGAAGGAACGCGGGATCTGCTTCCCTTTGAGATCGACGGCGTCGTCTACAAGCTCAACAACAGAGAAGCTCAGCGGGCATTGGGATTTACCGCACGAGCACCTCGTTTTGCCGTGGCTTGGAAGTTTACGGCAAGACGGGCGGAAACGCGGCTTCGGCGTATTATGATTCAGGTGGGGCGGACAGGGGTGCTCACTCCGGTTGCCGAGCTGGAACCTGTGAGTCTTGGGGGGGTTGTCGTCAGCAGAGCGACGCTGCACAATGAGGACGAAATCCGTCGTCTGGATGTGCGCGAAAACGATACGGTTGTCATCCAGCGAGCTGGCGACGTTATTCCCGATGTCGTTGGGCCGGTGCTGGAAAAACGGCCCGAAGGTCTGCCGCCCTATGAATTTCCTCGTACCTGTCCAGTGTGTGGAGTTCCTGTCCGGAGGCTGAAAGGCGAAGCTGCCTGGCGTTGTCTCAACATGTCCTGCCCTGCGGTGATCATGCGCAGTATTGTGCATTTTGTTTCTAAAGCCGGTCTCGACGTGGACGGTATCGGCCAGAAATGGGTGGAAACACTCATTGAGAGCGGCAGGGTGAAAAGTCCTGCGGATCTTTTCACCGTAACGCAGAAAGAACTCATGAGTTATGAGCGTATGGGGGAAATTTCCGCCGTAAATTTCGTCTCCGCATTGGAAAAGGCTCGTCTTTCTGCCAGTCTTTCACGCTTTATCGCCGCTCTGGGCATACGGCTGGTGGGTGAGCAGACGGCGCGTACTCTCGCCGGGCATTATAAGAATATGGATGAGCTGTGCGCCGCTGACGTGGAAGAGCTTCTCCAGCTGCCGGACATCGGGCCTGAAGTCGCCGGAAGCATCCGGGCCTTTTTTGAAAATTCATCCAATCGTGAACTTCTGGAGCGTTTTCGGGAGTTGGGGCTATGGCCGCAGCGTCAGGACAAGACCGAAACTGAAGCGGCGGCATTGTCGGGAAAAAAGGTGCTGTTCACCGGGACGCTTTCCCGCCCGCGTGATGAATACAGGCGTATGGCGGAAGCACAGGGGGCCAACGTTGCCTCGGCTGTATCGCGAAACCTGGATTATCTGATCGCGGGAGAGAATCCCGGCTCCAAACTTGTGAAGGCTCAGGAACTCGGTATCAGAGTCCTGGACGAAACGGCATTTTTGAAGCTTCTTGAAACGAAAGCTTCGCGTCCTGAATAACATAGGGCGGAATCCTGCTTTGAAATGTCTTTGCTTTGAGCAGATGGATTTTTCAGCGTGACTTTTTTTCGTTCTCCTGTTATCGTCAAAAATCTTGCGATGAGAAGTGCGAATCCTGAAGGCAGGATATTCAGATTTCTGTTTTTCCTGCTGGAGCGTGGCTGGCCTCAGGTTGGGGCTTCAGTACGCTCCGGCACGAACGTTTTTTCTTGTTGCAAAGGCAGAAAGAAGAACGCCGCCGGAAACCAGGCCGTACTGCAATGCGGGCAAGTCCCCGGCATGACAGACCGGGCAGGATTCTGGTGTACCTGGCATGAAAAAGTTCTTTTGGGGAGTAAACGATGAAGGCGAGTTCTCGTAACAGTTATTCCGGCAAGGTCACGCGTCTGGAGTCCGGGACGCTCAGCACAGAAGTGGAAATCCAGCTTGAAAGCGGAGAGAAACTCTATGCTCAGGTCACTCGTCCCAGCAGCCAAAAGCTCGGTCTGGAGCCTGGCAAGAATGCGGTGGCGCTCGTCAAGGCTGCCGAGATTATGCTCGTGACTGAAGCTGACGATTATATCCTGTCTTGCCGGAATCAGTTCGCTGGCAAAATCGTGAAGCTGACCCGCGGTTTTGTCAGCAGTGAGATTCTGATCCAGACGCCTTCCGGACTCAGGATGAATGCCGTCATTTCTTTGGAAGGTACTGACCGCATGGCTCTGGAAGAAGGAAGTCCCGTTGTCGCCATGTTCAAGACCTCCAGCGTCGTTTTGGCCGTAAAGAAATAAGCATCATCCTTTGCGGACAAGGGGGTACTTTCCGCTTGCCGTAACGCACTGTCCTTACGGAAGTGTAGTGCCCTTTCCAGAAGGTATCGGGCCTGGCAGAAAAAATAAGAACTGCACGAGGATGAAGAACGCGTTTTCTACAGATTCTGAGGATGCGAAGGCCGTTTTTCAGGCTGTCCGGCTTCTGCTGGTCATGGCTGCCGGAATTGTCGTCCTTTTTTTCATTTTCTGGCTTGACGCCGTAAGTCCCTGCCCTTTTTCCGAGCTTGCGCCTACGGAACTGAGCCAGACCTGCGTCCTTCTCATAAGCGCAATCCTGTTTTTCATCGAGGCGGTCAAGCGCCCGGACATGCGTGGTGCTCTTGTCCTGACGGGCGGGCTTGTCGCCTGTATGCTGATCCGCGAACAGGATTATTTTCTGGACTTTTTGCAGCACGGAGTCTGGAAGTGGCCTGCGCTGGTGATGGCGTTCCTTTGCGTGGCGATTTCACTCGCGCGATTTCGTTCGCTGCTCTCCGAACTGGCTCATTTGGCACGCTGGCGCTATCTTTCCATTCTGATAACTGGCCTTGTCATCGTTCTCGTCTATTCGCGCCTCCTGGGAATGGGTATGCTCTGGAAGCAGCTTCTTCCCTCCAATGACGCTCAGTGGCTCGCCAAACAGGCCAGTGAAGAAGCCGGCGAACTTCTGGGCTATTTCCTTATTCTGCTTTCAGCCTGCCTGATGCGTTTCGAGCGTAAGCGCGGCGAAAGGGTTCAGGCTTCTGAAAATAAAAAGCGTGACACAGTCCATTCTTCAAGTATTATTTTGTGAATGCTCACCGTCAAGGCGTTTTTTTTGTCTCGCCAGGGCTTGAACCGCAAGGGGCAGCGCACATCCGGCAAGGAAAGCCGCGGCGGCAAGGGCGGTCATTGCGTCGAAGGCGGGCGGCAGTGCGGGCAGATTTTGCTGATGCCAGGGCCAGACTGTACGGAGACAACCCGCCATGACTCCAATGAGCGCCGCACTGGTCTCGGAGGACCAGCGCCGGAAACAGGCCGAGAGAATGCGGCTGAACGTCATCAGCCCGCAGATACCTCCTCCAAGGAAAACCATCAGGATGAGGATGTTCAGGTGGGCAACAGCGGAGAGGATGAAAGCGTATTGCCCCAGAAGCACAAGCATGAATGAGCCTGAGATTCCTGGCAGTATCATGGCGCAGAGGGCGATGAAACCGGCAAGGAAGATGTGGAGCGGAGTATGCGATACGCTCATGGCTTCGGCCCCGGAGAGCATCCATGCGCAGACGGCACCGATTACCATGAAGAAAAGTTCTGGCAAACGCAGTTTCTGTCCCTTCAGCAATATCAGGATGGACGCGATAATCAGTCCGAGGAAAAATGCCCACAGTGCTTCCGGCCAGGAGTGGAGCAGATAGAGGGTGAGTCTGGCCAGGCTGAAGATGGATAGGGCAATACCGCAGACGAGGGGCAGAAGGAAATCCCAGGGAATGCGCTGGAGAGCCTCGCGGATGCGGAGGCTGAGCAGCAGCCGGAAGAACGCAAGGTCAAAGGATTTGACGGCGTTGAGAAGTTGTTCGTATATGCCGGAGATGAAGGCTATGGTGCCGCCGGATACGCCGGGAACGATATCGGCTGCCCCCATGGCGAGACCGCAGAGAAACGTGCGCACATGCGCTTTCATCTTACTTCCTTTATGGTTTGAGACCTCGGCCTTCAGGCCGATAGAACCTCACCCCGCCCTGAAGGGCTTTGCTACATTATTGCTCAAATATTCCTTTGTAGTTTAAAACCATTCTTTTCTGGAGGAAAAGAACGGGTGCTGAAACCGCAACGCCGGGAACATCCTTTCGGGCAAGGAGGAAACACAGCTTCTCTCCATTGATGGCGAAGGAGTTGACGGAAAGGACGGCTGCAGGTGGACGCCACTATTCGGATGCCCAGGTAATGTCAGGCTGACGGCGCACAGGGATGCGGGCATAGCGTACCTTGGACCAGCCTGCCATAAGACCGGCGAAGGGCATGACCTTGCCCTTCAGTCCCATGGCAAGGCGGACTTTTTCACTGTGGAGGGCGGCTCCGACGGCGTAGCCTGCCCAGCAGGTGCCGACTCCCATAGCCGGCAAAAGCAGATCCAGCCAGGAAAGGGCGATGATGCAGTTTGCCGCGGTGAGGTGGTAGCCCTCTTCCGCGCAGGCAAAGACGGCGCAGGGGGCGCCACGGAAAATCGGATCGTGACCGCGGTCGTGGGCGCGGACGACGCCTTCCAGTCCGGGCTTGTCACGCATGGTGTTCACCACGGCATCGGCTGCCCGCATCAGTGCCTGTCTCCCGTCAAGAACCAGCCAGCGCACGTTTTCCACGTTTTTGCCGGTAGGAGCGTACCGAACCGTGTCCAGTGCGCGGAGCAGAAGTTCACGGGGGAGGGGCCGTTCCTCGAACTGGCGTATGGAGCGATGCCCGCGGATGAGCGCAGTCATGGCCTCTTCCGCAGGCAGAGGGGATACACGCGGCAGGGCATCGGGATCCTGGCCGTCCAGAGATACGGCGGCCTGAGGGCAGACGGCCACACAGTGCCCGCACTTCAAACAGGGGGCGTCCGCACGGACACTGACCTTGCCATCCACCATTTTCAGGCAGGCGGCGGGGCAGTCCCGGACGCAGAGTCCATCGTGGGAACAGCGATTTTCATCAATGACGATCATGCGAACCTCAACAGCCGGCAGGGTATATCCTCAGGCAGGCGGACGGTATTCTGCCGGACGACTGGAAATTTTCAGGGCGTGGCCGGAAAAAAGAGCGTTACCGGCACGCAAAGAAAGCGGTGCGTGATACTATGCCGTAAAAGGAAAAAGTTCAATGGAGAGTTTTCTCGCAAAGTGCCGCGTCAGGGGGGAGAACTCTCTTTACTTCCACGAATTCCAGGGACGGTTGGGGGATTTTTTCCAGAAAGGCTCCTCCTGGGGGGGCGAAACGGCAGCGGGCTTTTTGATTTGCCTGGCTCCTGCCGGAAATTTTACCAGTGCTGCCGCGGAAGGCATAGAGCGGCTATGCTTCTGGCGGAGCAGTAGCTTAAAATTCCAGAGGAGTGCAGGTGTTTCCCGCACGGCGTTCGGTGAAGAGCTTTTTCCGGATGGGGAAGTAAACGGCCAGCATGAAGCAGCCCGTGACGATCCAGGACACGGGATAGACGGCCAGAAGCATTTCATAGGAAGGGAAAAGGGGGAACATCGTGTACACCCAGGCGATGCGCAAGAGGCACGAGCCAATAAGCGTCACCATAGCCGGAAGCATGGATACTCCCATGCCGCGCAGGGAAGCCCCGCTGATTTCATAGCTCGCTACCAGCCATTCCATGCTTTCGACGATGAGGACGCGTGTCACCGCGAGTTTGATCACTTCCTGGTCGCTGGTGTACAGGCCGGTGAAGAATGCCGCACCCACGGTGAAGATCAGGGAACTCAGGCCGGCGAGCAGAAGCGCGCAGACCATGCTTTCCCGAAAGATTTTCGCACAGCGTTCGAGCTGACACATGGCGTAATTCTGGCTGGTGAACGTTACCGCGGCCTGACAGAAGGCGTTGACAATAAAGAAGGAGACGAACTCGAAGTTGACGGCGGCGGCCGACGCCGCGGCGGCGCTGGAGCCAAAGCTGTTGATACCGGAAAGTATGCAGACGTTGGACAGGGAAAAGACCACGCCCTGCAACCCTGCCGGAGCGCCTATTCGGATGATCCTGAGCAGGTGCACCTTGACGATGGTCAGTTTGCGCAGCCGCAATTTTATGGGTTCTTCTTCCGTGAGCAGAAAGTACACCACCAGCCCGGCGCTGAGGAGATTGCCCGAAAGCGTGGCGAGTCCTGCTCCGGCCACCCCGAGATCGAAGACCACGACGAAGAGCAGGCTCAGCGTGACGTTGGCGACGCCCGCCACAAGAAGGCTGTACATGGGTCTTTTGGTGTCGCCGATACTGCGCAGGATGGCGGCGCCGAAGTTGTAGAGCATGACGCACGGCATGCCCAGGAAGTAAATGCGCAGGTAGAGGACAGCCAGATCCATGACATCTTCCGGCACTTCGACGAACTCAAGCATGAGGGGAGCGAGGAACTGCCCCGCCAGCAGCAGAAAAACGCCGCTCAGCAGAGATACGGCCATAACCGTGTGCACCGCGGTCTGACAGTCCTCCGCAATACCCCGGCCAACGTAGCGGGCGATGACGACGTTGGCGCCAATGGAGATGCCGAGAAAAAGGTTGATGATGAGATTGATAATCGGGCCGTTGCCTCCGACAGCGGCCACAGCCTGAGGGCTGACGAAGTGTCCGACAACGGCAACGTTCGCGGAAATAAAAAGCTGCTGCAGGATACTGCTCATGGCCACAGGCAGGGCAAACAGAATGATTTTTCCCAGCAGGGGGCCGTGCAGCATGTCTATGTGTTCGGCATGACTCATGTTTTTCTCTCAAGCCGCGTCTGGAATCCTCACGAAACGGCGCACGGGAAGGGCGGAACATTCTGCGGACACCAGGCGGCGCGGAGCAGACAATTTTTCGAGGGGCGTATCCGAAGGCCTTTCGCCGGAGCAAAGGAGCACGGGAAAGAAGGCGGGCGTTCCTTGAACATAGTGACATGCAGGGCGTCCGTCAATCGGAGCTTCGGCACTCTGCCGCCCGGGGCAGGACGGAAGCCGTATCCAGCGCAGCGCTTCCGGTTAAACAAAAGAAATCCCGTGTCACGGGGTGGGCGGGGAGCGAAAGAACGGCAAGGGGAGCAGCGTTACACGTTGAACAGGAAGTTCATCATGTCGCCATCCTGCACCACATAGTCCTTGCCTTCTACCCGCAGAACGCCGGCGGCGCGGCAGGCAGCTTCTGATTTATACTTCATGTAGTCGTCGAAGCTGATGACTTCCGCACGGATGAAGCCTTTTTCGAAATCCGTATGGATGACGCCGGCTGTCTGTGGAGCCTTCCAGCCCTGTTTGAAAGTCCAGGCACGCACTTCCTTCGGACCTGCGGTGAGGAAGCTGGCCAGCCCCAACGTGCGGTAGCCGATGCGGATAACGTTTTCCAGGCCATTTTCCTCAATGCCATAGGATTCCAGAAGTTCCACCTGTTCGTTTTCGGGAAGGGCCTGAAGCTCTTCCTCAAGGCGGGCACAGATTTTGACCAGAGGACAGCCGCGGGAGTCAGCGAGGGAGCGCAGGGCTTTAACGTGTCTGTTGTCTTCGCCGATACCGTTTTCGTCAACATTGGCGCAGTAGATGAACTTCTTGGAAGTGAGCAGGGAGAGTTCGCGCCAGACCTGATGGAAGGGTTCGTTCAGCTCCGGGACGGCGAACGTGGAGCCTGGCTCGCCCTTTTTCAGATGGGCTACCAGTGCTTCAAGGGGCGGTGCGGCTTTCTGCATTTCCTTGTCGAACTTGGATTTTTTCTTGAGGGTATCAAGGCGCTTTTCAGCGGTTTCCAGGTCGGCGAGGAGCAGTTCGGTCTCTATGGTGTCCGCATCGCGCAGGGGATCGATGGTTCCGTCCACATGGGTGATGTTTTCGTCTTCAAAGCAGCGGACGACTTCCACAATGGCCGCGCATTCGCGGATATTGGCCAGGAACTGGTTGCCCAGTCCTTCGCCCTTGCTTGCGCCTCGCACCAGGCCGGCGATGTCCACGAAATCAACCGTGGCGTAGATGGTTTTGGCTGGTTTCACCAGCGCGGTAAGCGCGTCCACACGTTTGTCCGGCACGGTTACCGTGGCCTTGTTTGGTTCAATGGTGCAGAAAGGATAGTTGGCGGCCTCGGCGTTCTGCGCCCTGGTGAGTGCGTTGAACAGGGTGGATTTGCCTACGTTGGGAAGCCCGACGATACCTAAACTCAATGCCATGTTTATACTCCGAAGAGAATAGTGTCGTGAGGGCGGGTCAGCCTTTGACGGCGATGTGGATATGGACCACGCCCAGGGTCAGGGAAAAGTGCTGTACAAAGGGGAAGCCCGCCTGCTTCAGCTCCTCGCCGAATGCCTCGGGCGCGGGGAAATGTTCGATGGTGTCGGCGAAATACTCATAGGCCGATGTTGAGCGGCTGACCAGCCCCGCCAGTCTGGGCATGATCCGGCGCAGATACCAGTGATACAGGGGGCCGAACAGCGGGGTGGAGACCGGAGCAAATTCAAGGATGCAGGCTCTGCCGCCGGGAACCAGAAGCCGGTGCATTTCCCTGAGCGCATCCATGCGGGGGCGCACGTTGCGTATCCCGAAGGCGATGGTCACGGCGTCAGCACACTGATCGGGCAGGGGCATATTTCGAGCGTCGGCCACAAGGGTAGTCACGCGGCTGCGTTCCTCAGGCCTGAGTTTACGCTCTTTTCCATACAGAAGCATGGGTTCGCAGATATCAGTTGCGTAGACGTTCAGTTCCGGATAGCGGCGGAGCAGGGATACGGTGACATCAAGCGTGCCCGCCGCCATGTCGATAACCGTGGACGTGGGTCCGGGCACGACGGAGCGGACGAGTGCCCGCCGCCACCAGCAGTCCAGAAACAGGCTGAAGGCCCGATTCTGGAAGTCATACCACGGCGTCATACGGCCGAACAGCTCGGAGACCTTGCGCGTGTGCTCGTCGTCGTCCCGACGGTTCCTGTTGTCTTCGCTCATGCGTCGTTCCGCTCCTCCAGAAGCTGGCGGCCTTCCAGCGCTGTCCTGAGCACCACGCGGTAAAGTGCTGGAAAAATCTCTTCAAAGTTGCCTGGAGAGAGCCGCTGCGTCTCGATGAACTTGACGGCGAGTTCCTTGGTCACCTGCATGACTTCCTTTTCAAGCTTTTCCATGTATATTCTCCTGCGCGCGGGGCGCAAGCCGGGTTCAAAAAACCCGCCGTGTGGGGAATGGCCCCGGCCACCGCGGCAGGGAGCCGGGCGGGTCAAAAAGACGGAAGGTGATCCCCCAGCCTTTTTATGTTGATACGTTCAGCCGTGAAATTCAGCCTCAGAAGAGGGACTTCAGAAGGTCTTCCCCTTCCTGAGCCTGCGTTTCTGCTTCCGTGTCCTCCAGAGTGCCTTCCATGGCATCCAGTCCGTAGCCGCTGCCAGGCTCTGTGCCTTCGATGAAGGGCAGCGTTTTATCGTCCACCTGCGCGAAAATGAGTCCGTCAGGCTGCGTGAAGTCGTCGGCGGGATAGGCGTTGAGCGCTTCCTTGGCATAGTAGATGTAGGCTGGAAGCGCCGCTCCCGATCCGGTTTCGCCGCGCCCCATGGGCTGGAGCTGATCATAGCCAATATAGGTGGCTGTGACTAGATGAGGGGTCACCGCCAGGAACCAGGCATCGTTTTCATCGTTGGTGGTGCCGGTCTTGCCGCCCAGAGGGCGGTTGAGTACACGGGCCTTGCCGCCGGTGCCGAACTCAACCACACCCTTGAGCAGCCGGGTCATGATGTAGGCGTTCTGCGGGGTGATGGACTGCACACTTTCTGGTGCGCGTTCATAGATGGTGTTGCCCCACGGCCCCTGGATACTCTGGATAAAGCGGGGAGTACTGACTTTGCCTTCGTTGGCGAAGGCCGTGTATGCCTGCGCGAGGTTCAGAGGCGATACCGCCACTGCGCCAAGGCAGATGGCCAGTGTCTGGGGAAATTCGGGGGCAAGCATGAGCGCTTTGGCCCGAGCCACCACATGTTCCACGCCCATCTGCTGCACGATGCGCACGGTGCAGAGATTGCGCGAGCGGGCCAGAGCCATGTACAGCCGCATGGGGCCGAGGAATCGGCCATCATCGTTGCCGGGCCGCCAGGCTTTTTTGGTCCACGGGTCAATGACGAGGATAGGAGCATCCAGAACCATGGAACCAGCGGTGAAACCATGATCCAGTGCGGCTGAATAGACGATGGGTTTGAAGGACGAGCCGGGCTGCCGCTGCGCCTGGGTCGCGCGGTTGAACTGTGACCCGCCTGCTCCGAAGGTATAGCCGCCCACCATGGCCACCACATCACCTGTCTGCGGTTCGATGGAGAGCATGGCGCCCTGTACGTCCGGCATACGCTGCAGACGCAGGGGCAGGACAGTGCTGTCTTTTGGCGCTTCGGGAGCGCTTTTCTTTTTGGAGTCCTTTCTGGGTGAGGGGCTGTCATCCCGCGAAACCCAGATGACATCCCCGGGCTTCACCACCTTGGTGGCGTCGGTGACAACCGCAGCGGTCACGGAGCCGGCCACGCGCTTGTTGGGCTTGCGTGCCCAGTTCATGGTTCGCACGCTGACATGGCCGCGCTGCTCCAGGGAGAGCCGGACGCCTGCTCCTGATTTGTCCACGGTGACAACCAGTGCTTTAGCCCAGCCGCCGCTGTCAAGATCAGAAAGTTTGAAATTGTTTTTTTTGAGGAAAGCATCGTACTGAGAGGGTTCCAGATGCTCGATGGGACCGCTCCAGCCGTGACGTTTGGCCGCATCTTCCAGGCCGTGGCGCAGACCGGCGTTGGCGTATTTCTGCTGTGCGGGATCCATGCTCGTGCGCACGGTGAGTCCCAGCTCGTACACGGCGTCTTCACCGTAGATGCCGAAATCATAGCCGTTTTCCCGGCAGTTCTGCTCCGAGAACAACTCCACAAGCTGACGCCGGACTTCTTCGAGATACCAGAGTCCATCGGGATTGCCGGTGGGCATGCTGTGAAATTCCAGCTTCTGATAGAGCGCTTCATCGTATTCAGCGTCGGTGATCCAGCCGAGGTCGCGCATACGGCGCAGGACGTGGCGCTGGCGCGTCTGCGCGGATCTGGGATTGCGGTAGGGGTTATAGGCGGAAGGCGACTGCGGCAGTCCGGCGATGAGTGCGGCTTCGGCCAGGGTGAGATCCCTGGCATTCTTGCCGAAGTAGGTTCGGGCGGCGGCCTCGACACCGTAGGAATTGTTGCCGAGGAAGATCTGATTCAGGTAAAGTGTAAGGATGTCATCCTTACTGAGCTGCTGTTCCAGCCGGTAAGCGAGAATGGCTTCCTTCAGCTTGCGCTCATAACTTTTTTCCGGGGTGAGCATGAGGCGCTTAACCACCTGCTGAGTGATGGTGCTCCCGCCCTGACTGGTGCTTCCGTGCTGGAAATTGGCGATGGCCGCACGCAGGATGGCCTTGAGGTCGACGCCCGGATGCGTGTAGAACTGGTCGTCTTCAACCGCCAGAAAAGCCTTGGGCACAAAGGACGGAAGTTGCTCAAGCGTGACGAGAAAGCGGCGTTCACGGTAGAACTGACCGAGCAGGCTGCCGTCACGGGCCAGTACCGTTGTGACCAGCGGCGGCCGGTAGTCGGCGATTTTGCTGAAGCTGGGCAGGTCGCCCGCAGCCCAGCGGTAGAGGGCGTAGCCGGCGCCGCCCGCGGCGAGTGTGCCAAGAATGGTGAGGATGAGAAGGAATCGGAACAGTCGTCCCAGGCAGCCCCCGCGCTTTTTCCGCGGCGGCGTCGAGCCGTTCTGTTCCGGATCGTCAAGCTGGAGCCTGTCGGAAGAGGCGGAAACCGGATCGCTGAGTTCCAGAATATCCGGAGAATCATCGTTCTGTGTATTCTGCGTATTCATAAGGCGCTGGAAGTTTGTGTTTGAAGGAAGTCGGGCCGTCAGGCGAGGAGACGGGCAAGAGCTTCGTTGACCACGGCGGGATTGGCCTTGCCGCGCATTTCGCGCATGACCTGCCCGACGAAGAAGCTGACAAGTTTGGTCTTGCCGCCTTTATAGGCTGCGACTTCGGCGGGATGGGCGTCGAGAACCTTCTGCACCACGGCGTCGATGGCGCCGGTGTCTGAGACCTGGACGAGTCCTCGTTCCCGCACCAGCCTTTCGGGCATGATGCCGCCCTTCATGAGTTCGGGGAAAATATCAGCGGCAATTTTGTTGGAGATGGTGCCGTTTTCGATGATTGTTGCCAGTTCCGCCAACGGCTCCGCCGTGAGCTTGAGCGCCGTGGTTTCGATGCCCGATTCGTTGAGCTGGCGCATGAGCATACCAAGCATGATGTTGGCCACTCTCCGGGGCTGCCCGCACAAGCGGGCGGCTTCTTCAAAGAGATCGGCCAGAACGGGATCCTCACAAAGCTGTGCGGCGTCCTGTTCGGGAAGGTGAAATTCGTCCATGTAGCGCGTCATGCGGGCTTCGGGAAGTTCCGGCTGCGTGGCGGCCCATGCCGCCAGCTCCTCGTCCGTGATGACGACGGGCAGAAGGTCGGGGTCGGGAAAATAGCGGTAGTCCTGCGCGTCTTCCTTGCTGCGCATGGGCGCGGTGAGGTTGCGGCCGGCATCGTAAAGACGGGTCTCCTGCACGATTTTTTCGCCATCGTCCAAAAGATCCGTCTGCCGGGCGATTTCAAATTCGATGGCGCGCTGAACATTGCGGAAGGAATTCAGATTCTTGAGTTCCGTGCGGGTACCGAGCCTGGTTTCGCCCATGGGCCGGATGGAGACGTTGGCATCGCAGCGGAAGCAGCCTTCTTCCATGTTGCCGTTGCTGATGCCCAGGCTCACCACCATGGCGTGCAGCTTTTTCAGGTAGGCCACGGCTTCTTCGGCGCTGCGCAGGTCAGGTTCACTCACGATTTCGATGAGCGGCGTCCCGGCGCGGTTCAGGTCTACATAGCTGAAATTTTCTCCCTGGGGATGGATATTTTTGCCCGCGTCATCCTCCATGTGGATGCGGGTAATGCCGATGCGGCGCTTCTCCCCGGCAACGGAGATGTCCAGGTAGCCGTGTTCGCAGAGAGGGAGTTCAAACTGCGAGATCTGGTAATCCTTGGGCATGTCGGGATAGAAGTAGTTTTTCCGGGCGAAGCGGGAGCGCTGGTTGATCGTGGCATGGATGGCAAGAGCCATGCGGGAGGCGTATTCCACGGCCTTGCGGTTCAGGACAGGCAGGACGCCGGGCATACCGGAGCACACCTCGCAGACGTTGGTGTTGGGGGCATCCCCGAAGGAGTTGGGGCAGGAACAGAAAAGTTTGCTGGCGGTGGCCAGATGCACATGGACTTCCAGACCGATGACCGCTTCGTACATAGACATGAGGGCTGCTCCCTGAACAAGAATTTCAGTAAGGCTGTCTTCCGCAGGAAAGTTTTGCTTATAGCACGAAAGGCGGCGGCACTCAAGGGGCGGCGGAGGGGTGAAGTCACCTGACGCAGACAGAGCGCCGGCCTCTGCGCCATGCGGGTATTTTTGGAGCGGGGCGTTCAGCGGATGTCGATGGTCAGCGTCCGTTCGTCCTGGCGCGTCAGGCTGGCGGCCTCTGGTACGCGCTTCAGGAAGAACGTGAGCAAGGTGCGGTCCTGGGTGAAGGTTTTCTGAAGTGCGAGGATCGTGTTGTTTTTCACGGCGGGTTCTTTCAGCCGCCACAGTCCATCCAGAACGACAACGTAGCGCGGAGGCGTTTCCAGAAGTTCCCCCGAGGCGTTCAGTGTCCGGCCTTCGCCCGCGATGGTGAGCGTAAAGCGGTCGTTTGTCTGGCGCACGTTGGTCCAGGTCCGTTTCGTCGGGCCGGGAGGAAGGGTTTCCTGCCGTTCTTTCAGGATGTCCGTGAGAGAGGTTTGAGGCTGGGCAGCGGGCGCGGGTTCTGCGGAAGAGGCGGAACGTGGCGTAGCTGCGGCTTCGGATGGGACAGCGGCTTGTGCGGACTCCGGGGCCGGAGCCTGCGCGCTCACGGGAGAAGAAGTCTCTGTTTTTGTATGTTGAGCGGCCACAGGAGACTGGGAGACGGCAGCCATGGCCGAGGGGGCCAGCGTGCCGCCTGACGGAACAGGCGCTGCCTGGCCTTCCCCCGGGGCGGTCTCCGGCAGAGGAGACGGAAGTCCGGAAGCGGAAGGTGAGGATGTTTCCGGGATGGCATGTACGGGAGCAGAGACAGGTCCTGGTTCCGGCAGCGCCGTATCCATGATATCGGACAGTCTGCCCTGGGGGGTATCCACGTCGCAGAGCGCACCCGTGGGGTACTCGCAGAAATTTTCCAGCCGGATGCGGGAGGCCTCAAGAGACGCCTGAAGCTCGCGGTTCCTGCGTTCCAGAGCCTGTCTGTCTTCCCAGGAGTTCCAGAGCAGGCCCAGGGTGACCGTTCCGGCGCACACAAGTGCGAGGAGACTTGCCGTCAGCAGCGCGTCATTGCGGGTCATGGGAAGCTCCTTTTTCGGCAAGGTGATAGAGGGCCAGAACGCGTTTGACGTAGGCCTGGGTCTCCTTGAAGGGCGGTACGCCGCCGTAGCGTTCTACGGCTTCCGGTCCGGCATTGTAGGCTGCAAGACCCAGCTCCAGCGAGCCGAAGCGGGCGATCTGCCGCGCCAGGTAGGAACATCCGGCCATGACGTTGGCCTCGGGATCCCATGCGTCCTTGAGCGAAAGTTCCCGCTGCGTTTCCGGCATGATCTGCATAGCGCCACGCGCGCCTTTGGGGGACACTGCCCTGGAGTTGAAGCCGGATTCCGTATGGATCACCGCGGAAATGAGGTTTTCTGGAAGATCGTAGCGTTTGGCGGCCCTGCGTACAATGTCGCGCCAGACCCCCCGCGGCAGAATGCGTCTGACAGGGAGATCGGCAAGATCGGCCGGCGGAGCCGGAGACAGGGAAAGCAGATTGGCCGAAGGGGAGAGCTGGAGTACGTCGAGGCTGTCGATAAGGTGTTCCTCTTCCCTGGACCGGCTGCGGACATCGGTTTCCCTGATACTGATGTCCGCGGAAAGGACAGTGCCCGCCCGCACTGAAGATGCGGGAGCAAAGCCTGAGAAGAGGAGCGTCAGCGCTCCTGCCAGAACAGAATATCTCCACAGATGAAATTTGTTATTCCTGAGGGATGCGAAAATAGACATCAATGAGATTCGCTGCTTCTTCAAAGGTGTACGCCTGATGAGCGGAGACGCTGCGGATGAGATGTATGCCCAGTCCTCCCACGGGACGGCTTTCCGTGTCAAGGGTGAGGTCCGGGGCCTTGGCCTCGGCGAAGGGATTGAAGCGTGCGCCCCAGTCGCGGACGCTGAAGCAGAGCATGGGTTCGCCGTCGAAGCAGGTCTGGCGCAGGGTGACTTCCGCGTTGCCCGTGCTGCCTTCGGGATAGGCATAGCTGAAGACGTTGACGAGCAGTTCCTCGGCCACCAGCTCCACAGTGGGCAGGAGTGCTGAAAATTCAGGCGGAAGATTTGCCTTGAGAAAGTCATTGACAACGGCGAGCTGTTCCAGCCGGGCCGGTACATGGAGCTGTGGCATGGGATCTCCTTGGGATCGCCTGGAGAGGCGGCTCAGCGCATGGCTGCCAGAGCTTCGTCAAGACTGGCGTAGACGTTGAGTATGGACGTGAACCCGGAGAGCTTGAACATATCGGCAACCATGGCCTGCATGGAGCAGAAGGCCAGGCTGGAGCCGGACGCTTTGCAGGCCTTGCCCATGACCAGGATGCCGCGCAGTCCCGCTGAGCTGATGTATTCGAGACCGCTGAGGTCAATGATGAACCTGCCTGTACCCGCCGACAGAAGTTTTTGACATTCTTCATTGAATTGAGGCGTGGTGGTTGCGTCCATCCTGCCGGAAACTTTGATGACGCTGATGCCGTCCTGAACGGAATTTTCTATAAGCAAGGGAAGCCTCCGGAATTAGTGGTAACTGAGCAGCAGGCCCTGGCTGATCTTGAGCCAGCCGTCCAGTGTGACAAAGAGCAGCAGCTTGAACGGCAGCGAGATGGTCGTTGGCGAAACCATCATCATGCCCATGGCGAGCAGGATGTTGGAAATGATGAGGTCGATGGCAATGAAGGCGAGATAGAGGACAAAGCCTATCTGAAACGCCCTGGTGAGTTCAGAGATCGTGAACGCGGGAATGGTGATGAGGAGATTGTCTTCGCTGATGAGGTGGTGGCGCTCCGGCGGCCAGATGCGCCTGGCCGTGGACAGGAACATGCGGGTCACGGTTTCGCTGGAATTCGCCTTGAGAAAATGCCTGAGGGGCGGACTGAGCTTGTCCAGAGCCTCGATGACCTGCGTGGGGCCTGAGGACGGGGACAGCGTCACGGTTTTGAAAAGATCCGCGGTGTCCATGGCCACGGGGGCCATGATGAAGATGGTCAGCACTATGGCCAGACCGTTCATGACCATGGTGGGAGGAACCTGCTGTACGCCCAGGGCGTTGCGAACCAGGGTGGTCACGACAACGATCTTCACATAGGAAGTGACCATCATGAGAAAGAAGGGAGCCAGTCCGAGTACGGACAGGAACACCATGAGGTACAGCGGATCGATGTTGCCCATGTGTGCCTTCTACAGTGTTTCGGTCAGCTGCACGCCGAGCGTGCCGCCCAGATCCACGAGTCTGCCCCGGCCAAGGGCTTTTCCGTTGGCTCGCAGCGTTACCGGGGCCTGAAGATCGGCGTCAAGCGTGAAGACATAGCCGGGAGTCAGCGCTTCGAGTTCGCGCACAGTGATGGTGCGGCGTTCCAGTTCAAAGCTCAGCCGCACATCCAGTTCCTGTTTTGTATCGTCGTCCATACAAGGCTCCGTTTCAAAGGCTAGAGGGGAGAGCAGTTCGGCACGTCCTTCGCGGAAGGTACAGCGAGAGCCGAGCCAGCCGCCGCGTCCAGCAGAGATGTGCAGCAGGAGCGTGCCTTCCGAGGCGAGCCAGGCGTCTGGCAGCAGTATGTCACCCGGGGCGAGCCGAAGCGCATCCTGCCTGCTGATCTGAAGGTACCCGGCTTCGAAGACGCTTTCAAGGGGGACTTCCGCCAGTCTTTCCGCAAGGAAGCCGTTTTTCCGCAGCGGCCGGGAACGAAGCAGGGGCAGCAGATGCTCAACACTCTCCGGCACAAGCCGCAGCGTCACGCTCAGCGCCGGTCCTGCTTCGCAGGCGGGCAGCTCCATGACGGCTCCTGCGGCGCAGGCGTTCTGGACGGGACGGGGGGCGAGCTGTACATTGAGCAGGGAAATTGCGGTCCCGAGTTTCTGGCGCATCAAGTTGAGGAGCGGGCGGAACAGCGTCTCCAGCAGAGCGAGCCGCGCGGCATCCGGCAGCAGGGGGGATAGATCCTGAAATCCTGCCAGGGCGGGATGGCGAAGGAGCACATCCAGGCTGCTCAGTTCCACGGTCCAGCGCTCTCCGTCAAGTTCAGCGGTCAGTGACGCGGCCGGTTCAAAGGACGCCGGCTCCGGCAGCAGCCGGAAAACCGCTGTTCCTGCCCCGAAGGGAACCGCATCGGGCCACTGACGGATGGAGAGTGCGTTCTGAAGCCGCGCCTGTTCGCCGGAAAGTTTGGGAAAGCGGAAAGAAGGGAGAGTGGATTCAGGCATGGCGTCCAGCCTCAGTGTTCAAGTTCGTCGATAGTGTGATAGGTTCTGGAACGGCGCTGCGCATCGTTCTCTTCCCGATTCGATTCCCGCAGGACCTGCACTCTGACCAGGGGTTCGTGTCGTTCCAGAAGCTGCCTGAGATCGTTCTGCGCTGCCACCAGCGTCTGGAACGCTGCGGGGTCTCTGGTGTTCAGGACGATGCTGAGCATACCGTCAGCGCCGCGTTGAAGCGCAATCTCCGTGCCGCCGAGAGTCTGTTCGCTCAGGCTGATGCGCACCTCCCGGCTTCCCGATTCCGGCGCGGAGACAAGGATGCGGTCTACCAGCGTTTCCCACTGACGTTCCGGGGCCGGAGCCTGAACCTCGGGCGCGGCAGACAATGCCATTCTTCCGGAGAACAGGTTGTTCAGCAGGTCAGGCATGGGCGCTGCCTGGGAGGCTGGTGCTTCTTCAGTCTCCTGAAAAGGCGCGTTTTCGGCTTCCTGTTTTGTCTTTCCGCTTTCCAGATCGTGGCGTGATCCGGAGTTCCTGTCTTCCTCCATGATCTGCCGGAAGGTGTCGGCAAGTTCCCGATCCGCAGAAGGCATGGCGCTTTCCGATGAGGCTGAGGATACGGCAGAGTGCAGAGCCGTGTGGTCGCGTATGCTGAAATCGTCCATGACTGCTCCTAGAGGTCTTCCCCTTCGGCTTCGGCCCCCTTGCGGGACAGGGGGCGGAATTCTTCGAGTTCCAGATCTTCCTGCCGTTCAGCCTGTTTGCGGGCCTCCTGGCTCCAGATGTCCTTGTGCGCCTGTATCTTTGCCGTTTCCTTCTGGGCAAGGCGGGCGCGGTCTCTGGCCTGTGTCAGCCGTGCCGTGCAGTCCTCCCGCTCCTTTTCCGCCTGAAGCAGTCCGTCCTGCTTTTTCGTCTCCTGTTCCGCCAGCGCGGCCAGACCGGCCTTGAACCGTTCCAGCGCTTCAAGGTTCATGGCCGTATCCATGATGGCATCGTAGCGCCGGTCTTCCTCTTCCCTGCGCCAGATGCGGAAGCTGTGCAGTTCCTTTTGCAGTTCTTCCGTGCGCTTTTCGGCCTCCCGGCAGCGCTGTTCAGCCTCGCGTACCTGCCCCGCAGCTTCCTCCTCGCGGTAGTGACGTACGGAAAGCAGAGATTCCAGAGGATAGCTGTCCATATCAGCTCACCGCCCTGAACAGTCCCTGCAAGGTCTGTTCAAAGGTGCTTTTTTCCTCCAGGCCCTGCTTCAGAAAAGCGTTTACTCCGTCGATGTGCGCCAGTGCGTCATCGGCCTCCTTGTCCGCACCCTTCTTGTATTCGCCGATCTGCACGAGCAGTTCCACTTCCGCGAACTTGGCCAGAATCTGGCGCAGACGCTGAGCGGCCTTCTTGTGTTCCCTGGAAACGATGGCGTTCATCACGCGGCTGACGCTCGCCTGGACATCGATGGCCGGATAGTGGTTCCTTGCGGCCAGTTTGCGGGAAAGGACGATGTGCCCGTCGAGAATGGAGCGCGTCTCGTCGGCGATGGGTTCCGTCATGTCGTCACCTTCCACGAGCACGGTGTAAAGCGCCGTGATGGAGCCTTTGTCCGAGTTGCCCGCCCGTTCCATGAGCTTGGGCAGTTCGGAAAACACCGAGGGCGGGAAGCCGCGGCGTGTGGGAGGTTCGCCCGCGGCGAGGCCGATTTCACGCTGCGCTCTGCCGAAGCGGGTGACGGAGTCCATCATGAGCAGGACGCTTTTGCCCTGATCCCGAAAATATTCGGCTATGGCCGTAGAGGTGTAGGCCGCCTTGAGACGCTCCATGGAGGAGCGGTCGGAGGTGGAGACCACCAGAACGGCCTTTTTCCTGCCCTCCGGACCCAGGTCGTGCTCGATAAATTCGCGCACTTCGCGGCCGCGTTCGCCGATGAGTGCAAGGACGCATACCTCGGCAGAACAGCCCTTGATAATGCTGGAAAGCAGGGTGGACTTGCCGCCGCCCGCAGCGGCGAAGATGCCCATGCGCTGTCCTTCACCGCAGGTGAGCATTCCGTCCAGAGCGCGCAGACCCAGCGAAAGCGGACGGCTGATGATCTTGCGTGTCATGGGGTTGGGCGCTTCGGCAAACACCGGATAGCGTTCTCTGGTCTTGAGCGCCGGCCCGCCGTCGATGGGCTGGCCCAGGCCGTCGAGAACGCGGCCGAGCAGCTCCTCGCCCACAGGCACGGACAGAATTTCTCCTGTAGGAATAACTTCCGTGGCGGGGGATACGCCCTGACAGCTCCCCAGCGGGGACAGCAGCGCCACGTTGCGCACGAAGCCCACCACTTCGGCCTTGAGCGAAAAGTCTTCCCACGGATTGCGCAGAATACAGAGTTCGCCCACCTTCACGCCGGGGACGACGGCCCGGATGATGGTTCCCACCACCTGCTCCACGCGGCCGCGCACCTCAACGGGCGTGGTCTCGTGAACGGCTTCTTCAAGGAGCGGACCGATGTATTCAAAGGCCATGAACTCTTTCCCTATTGGCGGATTTTTCTGTGGAAGGCGTTCTCAAAAGCCTTGAGCTGTGTTTCCAGACTGGCGTCCACAACGCCCAGTTCGCTTTCCAGCAGACAGGCGTTCTTCTCCATGCGGGCATCGGCCACCACGGTAAGAAACGCGGTCTCCGAAGAACCAGCGGTCATGGCGGCCAGCGCCTGGCTGACGGCCTCCTCATCTGCGGGACAGACGCGAACGGTCACTTTCTGCTGTCCGCGAACGGTATTCAGGGCTGTGCGCACGATGCGCACGATGCGTTCGCCATCGTCGATCTCGCCGACGATTTTGCGGACGGCCATGTTTACCACGCTGACCAGCGTGTCCTCGATACCCTCAATGAATTCCACCGAACTGAGTACGGTTTCCATGACCTTTTCTGCAAGTTCAAGTTTCCCCGCTTCCTGACCATCGCGGTAGCCTTCCTCTCTGCGTTCCTCGTAGGCCTTCTGCGCTTCCTGCTCGATTCTGGCGGCGCGGGCGCGCGCAGCTTCGAGCAGGGCGTTAGCCTCCAGCAGTACGCTGTAGTCCCCGGCTTTGAGTATCTTCGTCCCCGGAGCGGGCGAAACGGTGCTGGCCGTTAGTTGAAACATGGCGCCCATTGGGGTGCTACCTCCCGGAGCAGAATTTTTTTCATGGTGAACCATACGGCCCGTCTCTGTTCACGCGGCACGGGCGCGGAGAGCGGCGTTTCCCGGACGGCGGGGCACAGGGAGGGCAGGCGGGCGGGCCAGTCTGCGGCCACGAGGGAAAGCGAGATCGCAGCAAGACTGAGTATCCTTTCCGGCAGACTTTCTCCCTGGGCCAGGTCGAGGAGCTGTGTACGCAAGCTCCCGATCTGGTAGCGTCCGCGCCTGAGGGCGTAGGAGTACACGTCTTTCTCCAGAATGTCGCGCAGGGCCAGCACCTGAGGGCGCAGCACCACGGCGCTGATGGCTTCGGCGTGGACGGCTGCGCTGAAGTAGAGGCCCAGTGTATGCAACAGAACTTCGGGGAGCAGGGCCAGCCGTGCAGATTCTTCCTCGAAGTCCCAGAAACCTGGTGCGGACGGCATCCGCCGCCTGAGTGCTTCCGAAAAGGCGGCGTCAGCGCACAGAGCCTTCCAGACAGGCGGGTTTCCGGCTTCGGGAGTCAGGGGCGCAAGAGTTCTGTTGAACTCCAGCATGGCCCGGAAAAGTTCGGGTCTCTGCTCCAGCGTTTCAACGAGGAAGCGTTGATCCATCGCGTTGCCTTCCCTTTATTTCTTCTCCTGCTCTTTTACTCCGTTTTCCCGGCGCGAACGCACATAGAGGGCCGTGCCCAGTCCGAGCGCAGCGAGCAGGATCAGGGCCGCAAGCCCAGCCATGACGAGAACGCGCCTGTCCGCAAGCGTGTCCTGCTGCGGCATGGGAACGGTCACGGTTTCACGCACGGGAACCAGCATCACGGAGACGTGCTCCTGCGCCAGTCCGGGAACGGCGTTGGCCGTCAGTTCCCGTATGCTGGAAATGAGACGAGTGGCCTGGGATTCCGGGGTGTGCCTGAGGAAGACGGCCGCACTGGGCGGCGTGACATTGCCCGTGGCCGCATCGTGCTGGCTCAGCACCACATGGACCCGCGCCGTGAGAACGCCGTCGATGCGGGAAAAGGTGTCGGAAAGTTCCTGAGAGAGTGCGTAGGCCAGCCGTGCCTGTTCTTCCGTGCCCGATGAAATCATGCCCTGAGCGGAGAAGACCTTGCCGAGGTTTTGAAATTCTTCCCGCGGCAGGCTGTTTTCCCGCAGTATGTCCAGGGTCTGCACGATCTGGCTTTCTTCCACGGCGATACTGCACCCGTTCTTGGAAGTGTTCTTTTCGGCAAGGATGCCGTGGCGGAGCAGCACGGAAAGTATCGTGTTGGCCTGTTCTTCGTTCAGCCCCTGATAGATCTCGGCCTTGCAGCCGAGAAGCGCCAGCATGAGCGCGAGCGGCAGAGCGGCGCGCAGAAGAGAGAGAAGAGAGCGTAGTCTTTGCATGGCGACCTTCGTCAGGATTGGGCACGGAGCAGGGAATCGAATCCCTGAGCCGTCTGTTGAGAAACCTTGGACACGGATTCCACCTGAATGCGCAGCATACTTGTCAGAAATTGCAGATGGTAGAGCTGTTCGGGACTGAAGAGCATGGGGACGGCCGGAACAGGTTCCGCCATGCCGCTGTCCGCGGCGTCGAGCCGAAGCCTGTCTTCGGACGCAGGACGCTGTTCCGCCGGCGTGGTTCCGGAGGCAGCGCGGGGCTGAAGAATATCGCTGTCCTGCGTTTCGGGCGGCTGTTCCATGAGCCGCTCGAACTCCCGTGCCAGGGCATCAGGGACGGGAGAGGGACCGGCGCTTCCGGTCTGTGGGGCGCGCAGCCGCTCCAGCATATCCAGCAGGCTGGCTCCCGAAGAGGATAGCGCTCCGATGTCCATGACAGCCTACATCTGTTCCAGCAGCGTTGAAGCCAGATCTGCGACGGTATCTTCGCCGCCGGTCAGCGATTCCAGCACGTTCCGTGCCTCATCCTTGCGTCCGGCGAGGAACAGACAGAGGCCCAGTGTGGCCGCGGCATCCCGATCTTGTGCGGAGGCTTTGAAGGATGCTGACGATCCCGCCATTCGGGACATGGTTGAACAGGATCTGCGTCCGCTTCTTGAGAACGGACAGCTTCTGCGGGCCTATACCGGACTGATGATAGGGGGCTGATGGTGAACGCTCTGACCGTGGAGCAGCGGCGGGCGCTGCATGTGCTGGGCTATCTCATGTTTCGCATGGGGCGCGGGGAAAGCGCTGCGCGCATCTACGGCGCTCTTGCCACGCTCACCGCCGCGCCGGATCGTCAGGTACTGGCGGCGCTCTCCGCACTGGCCATCGAACGCGGGGACGGCGCGCAGGCGCTGACCTGGCTGCGCACCGCCATGAACGGCCCGCTGCCAGCACGTTACGCCGTGCTTCATCTGCTGAAGGCACAGGCACTGTGGCTGGAAGGCCGCAAGGCCGAGGCCCGGGCTGCGCGTGACGAATACGCCTTTCTGAGCGGCGGAGGGAAAAGCGCATGAGCCTTCTGGACAGAGCCTCAACGGGCGTGCGATTCATGGCCCGGCACAACGATGTCGCCATGGTCATGCTTCTGGTCGTGGTCATCGCCCTGATGATCGTGCCCCTGCCCACGCCGCTGGTGGACACGCTCATCGGCGTGAACATGACGCTGTCCTTCCTCATGCTCATGATGTCCATGTATGTGCGCGGTGCGCTGGAATTTTCGGTGTTCCCCACCATGCTGCTGTTCACCACGCTGTTCCGCGTGGGGCTGAACATCACCACCACACGTCTGATCCTGCTTCAGGCGGACGCCGGCGAAATCATCTTCACCTTCGGCGACTTCGCCCTGGGAGGCAACTTCATTGTGGGCGCCGTGGTCTTCGTCATTCTGACCATCGTGCAGTTTCTGGTCATCGCCAAGGGTGCGGAGCGCGTGGCCGAAGTCGGGGCGCGCTTCACGCTGGACGCCATGCCCGGCAAGCAGATGTCCATTGACGCCGACCTGCGCGCCGGAGTCATCGACATGAACGAGGCACAGCGCCGCCGCAACAACGTGCAGCTCGAAAGCCAGATGTACGGAGCCATGGACGGCGCCATGAAGTTCGTGAAGGGCGACAGCATTGCGGGCATGATCATCGCTGTGGTCAATATCGTGGGCGGTGTCGTCATCGGCGTCACACAGCACGGTATGACGGCCTCCGAGGCCATGCACACCTACGGCATTCTGACCATCGGCGATGGCCTGGTCTCGCAGATACCCTCTCTGCTGATTTCCATCTCCGCAGGCATACTCATCACCCGTTCCGGCGAAGCCACCGACAACGTGGGGGCGCAGGTGGGTGAGCAGTTCTTCAGACAGCCCAGAGCGCTGCAGATGGCGGGCGGCCTGATTTTCCTCTTTGCGCTCATCCCCGGCTTCCCGAAGCCGCAGCTCTTTGCCCTGGCCTTTGCTGTGGGCGGCTTCGGTTATGTACTTCAGCGCCTGGCCTCCATGCCCGCCGCCCGGGACAGCCGTGCCGGGCTTTCCCGTGCGCTGGCGCCCGCAGCCGCGAAAGAACCCAGGCGGAGTTCCGGCCCGCAGGACGATTTCTCTCCCACCGTACCCATTATTCTGGACATTGCGCCGGACATCGGCGAGACCATGAACTACGACGCTCTGGACGCGGAACTCAGCCAGCTCCGTCACGCGCTGTACTTCGACCTCGGTGTGCCGTTCCCCGGCATCAATATCCGGCCCAATCCAGGACTCACGTCCATGTGCTATCTGCTCAACGTGAACGAGATACCCATGACGCGGGGCTGCCTCGAAAAGGGCATGGTCATCGTGCGCGAAAAGCCCGCCACTCTCGACATGATGGGCGTGAGCTTCCACAGGGGCGAAAAGTTCCTGCCGGACGTGGATTCCCTCTGGGTTTCGGACGGGGACAGAGTCACGCTGGAGGCCGCAGGGCTGATCTGCATGGAACACGCCCGCATTCTGGCCTATCACCTCTCCCTCGTTCTGTCCCGTCATGCGGCGTCCTTCCTCGGCCTTCAGGAGACAAAGTACCTGCTCGACCGCATGGAGGAGCGCGCCCCCGACCTCGTGCGCGAGGCCACGCGCCTTCAGCCGGTACAGCGCATCGCCGAAATCTTTCAGCGCCTCGTTCAGGAGCAGGTATCCATCCGTGACCTGCGTACCATTCTCGAAGCCATCATCGAGTGGAGTCCGAAGGAAAAGGACGTGGTCATGCTCACGGAATATGTGCGCGGTGCGCTGAAGCGCCAGATCAGCTATATGTATTCCCGCGGGCAGAACATGCTTCCGGCCATACTCATGGATCCCTCGCTGGAAGAGACCGTGCGCAAGGCCATACGGCAGACCTCGGCGGGCGCGTTCCTGTCTCTGGACCCGAACACGTCACAGCAGATCGTCACTGCCGTGACCGAAGCCGCGGGCAAGTCCCTCGGCAGTTCACAGAAGCCAGTACTCATGGTCTCCATGGACATCCGCCGCTACGTGCGCCGCCTCATCGAAGGCAAGCTCTACGAACTGCCGGTCATGGCCTATCAGGAAGTGACGCCTGAAATCTCCGTGCAGCCGGTGAGCCGCATCCGCATCTAGCAGAGGAGGAGAGTATGGACAGCATGGCCATCAATTACGCAAGTCAGGCGCTCTACCTCGTGCTCATCATCTCTCTGCCGCCCATCGTCATCGCCTCGGTCATCGGCATACTCGTCAGTCTGCTTCAGGCGGTGACCCAGCTTCAGGAACAGACGCTGACCTTCGGCGTGAAACTCGTGTGCGTGGTCGTCACCATCTTTCTGATGGGGGGCTGGATGTCCGGTGAACTTTTGCGCTACGCGGACGAAATCTTCAGCCGCTTCTATCTGCTCTGAGGCCCGCAGTATGGACGCGCTTCTGGGAGGAGTCGATATCCGGCTGCATCTTCTGGCGCTGCTGCTCGGCATGAGCCGCCTGTTCATGCTGATACAGACGGCGCCCTTCATGGGAGGCACCGTGGTCACGGGATCGGTGCGTTTTGCGGTAGCCTTGTCCTGTTACCTTGTGCTGCACCCGATGCTCGTCGGACACATGGCTCTGCGCTTCCCGGAAACGGATCTGGACGCATCCGCGCTTCTGTTCCTGGGCGGGCTGGTCGTGAAGGAAGTCTTTCTCGGTATGCTCATGGGTCTTCTCGCAGGCATGATGTTCTGGACCATACAGTGCGCGGGTTTTTTCATCGACAACCAGCGCGGCGCGGGGCAGGCCACGGAAATGGATCCTCTGGGCGGAGAGCAGACCTCGCCCACCGGTTCTTTTCTCTTCCAGAGCGCCGTGTACGTCTTTTTTTCCACGGGGGCCTTTCTGAGCTTTCTTGGGCTGGTGTACGCGAGCTATGAATGCTGGCCCGTGGAAGAGCTGCTGCCGGCATCCCTGTTTCAGGGTACGGCTCTGCCGCTGTTTTTTGCCGGAAAGGTCAGCGCGCTGGCGCTTGACATGGTCATCCTGTCCGGGCCGGTGGTGGCCGCCTGCCTGCTCATCGATGTGGCCCTCGGACTGGTCAACCGCTTTGCCTCGCAGCTGAACGTCTACATTCTTGCCATGCCCATCAAGAGCGCCGTGGCTTCGCTGCTGCTCATCTTCTATTTCAGTATGCTGATGAGCGGGGCGGCTTCCCGTTTCTCCTCGTTTGGCTCCGATATGGACTATTTGAAGGTACTGATGCCATGAGCGGCGAGAAGACGGAACAACCTACAGCGAAACGGCTGCGCGAGGCGCGCGAGAAGGGGGATCTGTGCCGCAGTCAGGACATTGCTCCGGCGCTTACCGTGCTGGCCGTGGGCGTGTACCTGCTTGTGGAGGCCCGGCATCTCTTCGAGCTGCTGAGCGGCATGGTCGCGCTGCCCATGACGTTCATCTCCCTGCCCTATGAGGAGGCCATGGCCAGAGCTGTCCCGCTGGTGCTGGACGTGGGGCTGTCCGTCGTCGCACCCGTGGTGGGGGTGGTCATGGGTGCGGCGCTCGTGGGAGTGCTTGCGCAGACGGGTGTGGTCTTTGCGTACAAGGCCGCCATGCCGAAGCTGGAGAACCTTGACCCGAAGCGCTGGTTCAGCAAGGTGTTCGCCATGCGCAACCTCGTGGAGCTGGTGAAGAACATCGTCAAGGTGGCTGTGCTCGCCTGGGTGATTCTTGTCGTGCTCGAAACCAGCCTGCCGCAGCTCTTTCTTGTTTCGCAGGGAGGGGCAGGGGCGCTGTGGAGCGTGCTGGGCAGCGCTGTCTCCCGGATGATCCTGTTCGCCGCGGGTGCATTCTGTGTGGTGGCGGCGCTGGACTACCTCTACCAGCGTTACCAGTACAACAGGAATCACATGATGTCGAAAGACGAAGTGAAGCAGGAATACAAGGAGAGCGAAGGCGATCCGCAGATCAAGAGCAGGCGCAGGCAGCTCCACAAGGAGATGGCGGAGCAGAACGCGCTGAGCAACGTAAGAAAAGCGAAGGTGCTTGTGACAAACCCCACACATTACGCCGTGGCGCTGGACTATGAAAAGGGCCGGACACCCCTGCCCGTCATTCTGGCCAGAGGCGAGGGCGGACTTGCCCGGCGCATGGTGGAAGTGGCGAGGCAGGAAGGAATACCTGTCATGGAGAACGTCCCCCTGGCCAGAGCGCTGTATCGGGACGGTACGGAGAACGCCTATATCCCGCGGGATCTCATCGGACCCGTGGCGGAAGTCCTGCGCTGGGTGCAGAGCCTTGAGCGCCGGAACTGAGCCGTGAGGCTTTGGGCTGTGAACGGGAGGTGAGACTGTGGAACACGCTGTTTCCTCTGATCTTTTATCGCTGCTGACCGCGCTGTGCGGCGATCTTGCCATGGGACGCAAGGCGGACGCCGATCGCCTTTTTGCCATGACCCGCGAGGGAACAGGCCCGGAGACGGTGGTTCGTCTTGCTGAAGCCTTCGGCATGATGCTGGTCCGCGTTGAGGCGAGGGAGTTCCAGAGTTCCCAGCTCATACAGCAGCTCCAGTCGAAGAATGCGGAGCTGGAGGCGCTGCACCGTGTGCTGGTGGAACGCAACGAAGACCTCCAGAAGACGGTGGACGGCATGTACGCGCCCGGCTCCGGTCTCGTGGGGCAGAGCGAGGTTATGCGCGAGAGTATCACTTTAATAATGATAAAAGTTCTTCGATCTTGCCGTTAACGCGAAATCGCTGAAACAACGCCAGAGAT
>NZ_CANRLT010000020.1 GCF_947631555.1 uncultured Mailhella sp.
CGGCAAAAAAGTACACTTTTTTGTCATTTCCAAGGGATGAGTTCGGGAAGCCGAGACGATCCTGGAATATGAAACAATAATGCGCTGTTGTGGAGGTTTGAAGCAATGAATACTGAAACTTCGATACATCAACCTCATCTTGATAATATCGATTTTTTTCGTATTCTTTTTACAATAATAATTTTGTATGGGCATTGTTTAAAGCAATTAATATTGATTGCTGGAAGTCAGGCGCCTTTTTTTTGGGTGAAAAGTTTTACTTCTGCATTTGCTTATATGTGTGATACATTTTTTATTATATCGGGATTTTTTATGTTTTTTTCTTTTCATAAAAAAGAATATAATTTATTTAAAATTGTTATTAACAAGATAGCGAGATTATGGCCGGTTGTAATTTGCTCGATAATATGTTTGTTAGTTCTTGATATATTTGGTGTAGAATACTTTAATAAAACAAGTTGGTGTTTTGAAATGTTTTTATTACATGATGCACTCACTCATAAAATGTCAGCAGGCCACATGTGGTATGTAAATGTTATGTTTTGGGGATATATTTTGTATTATTTAATATATAATATATTTGATAAAAATAAAATAAGCTATGTTATTGGTATAATTGTTTTTTGTGCATATTCAATTCTTTTAAAGGAAAATGGTAATCAAATAGAAGGTTATATTTTTTCATTTCGGATGGTTCGCGGCATTGCAGGAATGGGTTTGGGGTATTTAATTGCTTATTTGTATAGAAATTGTTATCCTTGTATAGTTAAAATAAACGACAAAAAGGCAACAATTATATGGACTGTTATAGAAATTATTTCATTATTTTTGATAATAAAAATTACACTTGTAAAAGGGGTATCAATAAGTTTTGCTATAATAATTGTTTCGTTTTTAATGATGTTTTATTCATTTTTATTTAATAAAGGGTTTTTATCAAAATTATTTAATGTTTCCTGGATGTCATCTTTTGGTAAATATTGCTATAGCATTTATATGATGCAGTATTTTCCATTTTTTATTTTGAAAAAATATTTATGGACACGTGAATTTGTCATTAATTACCCGCTATTTAATATTATATTATTTGTATGTATCTGTACTATTGTAGGAATAATAACGTATCATGTGGTTGAAAGACCGTGTAAAAAACTGATATTGAAATATGCTGCGAAAGCATGTGATTAAGTTTTAACAGACTCCGCATGAAAACAGGAGTCGCAGGACGCAGTCAGGTTTTCTTCCTGCCTGACGTGGAAGAAAGCAAACAGTCTTTGTGCTGGACAGCAAGGAAAGTTCAGCCCCAGGCCTGTCCCCCGTTAAAAGAGTTGCAACGTGTTTTCGGAACGCCGCGGCCTTGAGCTTTTGCGTACTTGCTGGAAGAGAGGCGTGAGTTCCGTGGTCTCGGGGCGATGTTCTTCGGCCTAAGGGCAAGGCACCAAGTGCTATCACCGGCGGTAAGCCTTGCGTTCTTGTCGCGGAGCTTTGAAAACAGCGCTGGATTTCATACTGGCTGCATTCTGAACGGCAATTTTAATAGTCGGTGTGTCGGTGCCGCCGCAGTGTGAAGCTCGTTGTCTGCGCAACTCCACAGAAGAGCCCTTCGTCCGTGCCGTTGATTCAGCAACAGATGATGCCCTGGTGGTTGTTTTTTGTCCGCCGCGATGTAGGCGTGGCACCTTTTGCAGTGGTGAAACGGCGGCAGATTGTGTGTTTTGCGGAGCTGTGCCTGGCACTGGAAGTTCGGGCGAAGTTCGGAGCGAAGAGACGAAAAAGGCCCGGCGTGAAGCCGAGCCTTTTTCTCTGCACGGAGCAGGGGTCAGCCTTGTTTTTTCTGCGCCTTGACGGAAGCGGCGATAAATTCGCGGAAGAGCGGATGCGGGTGCATGGGACGGGACTTGAATTCGGGATGGAACTGGCAGCCCACGAACCACGGGTGATCGGGCAGTTCCACCATTTCCACAAGCGTTCCATCGGGTGAAGTTCCGCTGAAGACCATGCCGTTCTGACTGAGAATGTCGCGGAAGGCGTTGTTGAACTCGTAGCGGTGGCGGTGGCGCTCGGAGATGTTTTCCTGCTGATACGCATCTGCGGCGCGGGTATGAGGAATGACGGTGCAGGGATAGGCTCCCAGGCGCAGGGTTCCGCCCTTGTCACTGCCTTCATCTCGGGTTTCCACCGTTTGCCTGCGGAAGTCGTACCATTCGGTCATGAGGTAGATGACCTTCTGATCCGTCAGCGGGTCGAATTCCTCGGAGTTGGCGCGTTCCAGCCCCGCCACATGGCGGGCGAACTCGATGACCGCGCACTGCATACCCAGGCAGATGCCGAAGAAGGGCACCTTCTGTTCGCGCGCGTAGCGGATGGCCTCTATCTTGCCCTGCACCCCGCGGAAGCCGAAGCCGCCCGGCACGAGGATGCCATCGCAGTCCTGGAAGGTGGCGGCGGCGTTTTCCGCCGTGACTTCTTCAGAGTTCACATATTTCAGATTAACGGAGACGTGGTTTGCCACGCCAGCATGAACCAGGGCTTCGTGCAGGCTCTTGTAGGCTTCCTTGAGGTCTACATATTTGCCCACGATGGCGATCGTTACCTTGTTTCTGGCGGCTTCCTCAAAGTCGGCCATGAGCTTGTGCCAGCCCGAAAGGTCGGCGTTGCGTGCCGGCAGCCGCAGCATGATGGCCACCTTCTGGTCAAAGCCTTCCTCGTAGAAACGCAGCGGCACTTCGTAGACGTTCTTCACGTCCACAGAGGTGAACACGGCGTCCTCGTCCACGTTGCAGAACAGGGCGATCTTCTTTTTCAGCTCGGAGGGAATGGTTTCTTCGCAGCGGCAGAGGATGATGTCCGGCTGAATGCCGATGGACAGGAGTTCCTTGACACTGTGCTGTGTGGGCTTGGTTTTGTACTCGCCTGCGGCCCGGAGATAGGGCACCAGTGTAAGATGGATATTCAGACAGTTGTTGCGGCCGATGTCGGAACGGAGCTGGCGTATGGCCTCGAGGAAGGGCAGCCCCTCGATGTCTCCGACCGTGCCGCCGATCTCAATGATGGCCACGTCCGGGGCATTCTCACCTTCGGTAAGGCTGAGAACCGTACGCTTGATCTCATCGGTGATATGGGGAATCACCTGAACCGTACCGCCCAGATAATCACCGCGGCGTTCCTTGGTGATGACGTTGTAATAGATGCGCCCGGAAGTAGTGTTGTTGCGCTGGGACAGGGAGACATCGAGATAGCGTTCGTAGTGGCCGAGGTCAAGATCCGTCTCGGCGCCGTCGTCCGTGACGTAGACTTCGCCGTGCTGGAAAGGATTCATGGTTCCGGGGTCCACGTTGATGTAGGGATCCAGTTTCTGGATGGTCACTGAAAGTCCCCGGGTTTTGAGCAGCGCGCCCAGAGAAGCAGAGGCCAGTCCTTTCCCGAGAGAGGAAAGCACGCCGCCCGTAACGAAAATAAACTTTGTCTTCATGGAGATACCTTATTTATGAAGCATGGCGGAGGAGGAACTCTGACACCGGATACGCAGATTCGCGCCTTTTGGACGAAATGTCACCCCATTGACGCACCGCGGCTTTCCTCCTTATACTTGATACCCCTTGGGAAAGGAAGGCTTAAATCAGGACCCCGGAAAAATTTCTTCTGTCCCGGCGAGCTGCTGTAAAGGACACGGGGCGGCCTGCCTTTTCGAGGGACAGAGCCTTCCGCAGAAAGGCGCTGCTGCGGCGGAGTGCGGCGCTTTCTGAATTCCGGTTTTCCGGCAACCCCTGTCCGCCCTCTGGAGTACGCAATGGCCAAGGTCAATGTCCTGGTGCTCACCGGCTACGGTACCAACTGCCACGATGAAACGGCGCATGCTGCCCGCCTTGGCGGTGCGGATCGTGCGGATATTGTCCATTTTTCCGATATCGTGTCCGGCGATGTCCGGCTTGAAGATTATCAGATGATCACCTTTCCCGGCGGCTTCCTCGATGGCGACGACATGGGGGCGGCCCAGGCGGCGGCTCAGCGCTGGCTGCACCTGAACGATGCGCACGGTGTGCCGCTTCTGGAACATCTGAACCGCTTCCTGAACGACGGCAAACTGATGCTGGGTATCTGCAACGGCTTCCAGCTCATGGTCAAACTGGGGCTTTTGCCCGCGCTGGACGGCAAGCGTTTTGAGCGCCAGGTCTCGCTGACCTACAATAATTCTGCGCGGTTCGAGGATCGCTGGGTGGAGCTGACGGCGAACGGGAAAAGTCCCTGCATCTTTACCAGAGGACTTGGGCGTCTGGCTATGCCGGTTCGCCACGGTGAAGGGCGTATCGTGGTTCCCGATGATGAAACCTTGAAGCGCCTTGAAGCTGAAAATCTCATCGCCCTCCAGTATGCCGATCCGGAAACGGGTCTGCCGACGCAGGAATATCCGGCCAACCCCAACGGTTCTCCTCTGGCCATCGCCGGACTTACCGATCCCACGGGGCACTGCCTCGGCCTCATGCCCCATCCCGAAGCCTTCAGCCACAATACCAACGCTCCCGGATGGCGCCGCGGCGAATACGAGCTGCCCGGCACCATACTCTTTGAAAACGCCGTGCACTACCTGCGCTGACAGACGCTGAACGGACAGCGGGGAACGGCCTTTGCTTTCTCCCGAAGACGGCGCACCCATACTCTGAAGTGAACAGGGGACAGGTGCGCCGTCTTGCCGTTATGTTACCGGGAGAGCCGATGCCTTGTCCGTGCGTAAAGCCGGGAACAGTCCTGGTTCTGTCCGAGGGCCGTGAACACCGCAGTCTTTCTTCCTGGCTGTTTGGCGGCTGTCCCACGGAAAGCGGCAAGAGGCTCAGCTTTGAGGAGCGTTTAAAAGAGTTTGTATAAACGTCTCTTTTCCTGTGACGTGAGGACTGTCAGGACGCTGCAGAACACTGCACGGTTGGTGTGTTGTCTTGCCGTGAAGGGTTTTCGGCAGTGCGTATGCCACCCTGCATCAGGAACGGCAGCAAAACCGGCAGCAGGATAACTGGTGAGAGCGCAGCCTGGGCTGGCTGGGCGGTAAAGCAGTTTTCCCGACCGGCTGCATTTCAGTCCCAAACAGTCCCCCGCAGAGATTTTTATTGACGTGCTTTCTGGAAAGCCGCTCAGGACTCGTCGGTCTGCGGAGATTGCCCGTCCAGCAGGCGGGTGAGGACGGCCATGAGCTTCGACACGTCGATGGGCTTGGCCACATGGGCGTTCATGCCGCAGCTCAGAGCCTGCTTCTTGTCTTCTTCGAAGGCGTTGGCGGTAAAGGCCACGATGGGCACGGCGGCAAGCTGTGGGTCGTTCAGGGCGCGGATGGTTCGCGTGGCCTCGTAGCCGTTCATCACGGGCATCTGCACGTCCATGAGAACAAGTGCGTAATGGCCGGGCGGGGAGCTGCGCACCTTGCTCACGGCCTCGGTTCCGTCCCCGGCGGTATCCACAATGAAACCGGCTTCTTCCAGAATTTCCTGGGTGATTTCGCGGTTAAGCTCGTTGTCCTCCACAAGGAGAAGTCGCAGGCCGTGCAGCCGAGCCAGGGGATCCGGAGCTTCCTCTTCCCTGACCGGTTCCACTTTGGGTGCGCCCAGGGCGGCGGACAGAGCGTCGCGCAGCACAGAGAGGAAGAAGGGGTTGTTGCAGACCGCTGCGGCCCCGGACTGTTTCGCTTCTTCTTCAAAGGAGGCACAGTCGAAGGAAGTGGCGATGACGAGCGCGTCCGGCTGAAGGCTGTGGAAACGGCGCACGATTTCCGGCCCGCCGGCTCCGGGCAGTGTCCAGCTGGTGATGCAGAGGGAGAAGGCGTCCCCCGCAGCCGCGGCATTTCGTGTGAGCGTGAGGGCTTCCTCGCCCGACGCAGCGTCTTCCGTGCGCAGCCCGAAGTGGGCGAGTATGGCAGTGAGGCATTTTCGTGTGGAAAGTGTTTCGTCCACGATGAGCGCCCGCCGTCCGGCCAGTTCCGGCAGAGCCGCAGGCGGCTTGGCGCCGGGCTGAAGGCGGAAATCGAGTCCGATGATGAATTCCGAGCCGTGACCGGGTTCAGATTCCACTGCGATGGTTCCACCCATGGCGTCCACGATGCGCTTCGTGATGGCCATACCCAGGCCGCTGCCCTGTATGCCGCTGACCGTGGAGGTGCGTTCCCGTTCAAAGGGCTTGAAAATGTCGCGGATGAAGTCCGGGCTGATGCCGATGCCGGTATCCTTGATGCGGATTTCGTAGCTCGCATATCCTGCGGGAGCGCCTGGGCGTTGCCGCACCGTTACGGCCACGGAGCCGCCTTCGGGCGTGAACTTGACGGCGTTCGAGAGTACATTCAGCAGTATCTGATTGAGGTGCAGCCGGTCGCAGAGGATGTCCTCGTCGGTCACGTCCTCGGCATCTATGGAGAATGCAAGCTGTTTTTCTCTAACCTGATTCTGAATGATGTCGCGGATTTCCTGAAAGATTTCGGCGAGGGAGCAGGGCTTTTCGTTGATTTCCAGCTTGCCGGCCTCAATGCAGCTCATGTCGAGAATGTCGTTGATGAGGCTGAGCAGGTGGTTGCCGGAAGAGAGGATCTTGGCGAGGTAGTCCTTCAGGCGTGAGGGGTTGTCGAGGCAGTTCTTCGCCAGCGTGGTGAAGCCCAGGATGGCGGTCATGGGGGTGCGGATGTCGTGGGAAATGTTGAACAGGAACGTGGTCTTGGCCCTGTCCGCCGCTTCTGCCTTGCGCAGTTTTTCCGAGAGCAGCGCCTGTTCCACGGCTTCGGCGGCGCGCTCCTTCATCTGATGGTACAGGAAGAAGATGTACAGTGCGAGCGCAGCGGCCATGAGCAGGGCGACGATGGCCGCCACGCGGCGGATCTGCCAGAGCAGGGAGAACACTTCGCTTTCCGGCACGGAAATGCTGATGCTCCAGTCGTTTACGCCCGCCGGTCCGTAATACATGTATTCCCAGCCCTGGAGTCTTGGTGTGCGGTAGATCACCAGTCCGCGGCCCAGAGCCAGCATACTGTCCGTGTACTCGTGCCAGCTTGTCCCCCCCCGCGTCTCGCGATCCGGCGTATCCATATCGGCAACGTTGAGCAGCTTGTCGTGCCAGGTGTCCAGAATGAAATTGCCGGTACGGGTGTCGATGATATAGGTGCTGGCCTTGCCATTATAAATATTACGGATACTCAGTTGCTGAGGGAGCTTTTTCAGGGAGATGGCGCCGTAGAGCAGAGCCACCGGTCTGCCGTCTTTAATGATGGGAAGCATGTTGCGCAGGATAAGCTCCCCGTTCTCCACGCTGACCACGCGATCCGTGAGGTGTTCCCCGCGCTGAAATTCTTTCTGAAAGCTGAAATCTTCCTTTTGGGAAACATCGATGACATTCCCGGATGGGGTGACGATCTGGTCGTTGGGCAGGAGAAGGCGGACGTTCATGACCTTCAGCAGAGGAGATATGGAACGCAGCGTGTCTATGGTGGACTCCAGATTGTCCACGCCGGCATCGGTGATCAGTTCCGCCGTGGCCTTGAGGATTCGGGTGTCCCGCTCCACCATGGACTGGATTTCGTCCACGACGGTCTGTACGCCTTCTTCCAGCCGCAGCAGGGAGTTTTTCCAGACGATTTCCTGTACCTGAACATAGGACACGGAGGCCACGAGGATGAGCGCAAGGACGGTGACACCCGTGACGATGAGGAGTTTGCCCTTCTTGTATATGGCTTTCAAGTTTGTCCGCTGTCTGTCCATTGCCGCGACCTTTGGTTAGGGAAAGGAGACACAGGGAAAAGGCGCATTGAACGTCCCGGAGTTTTTCCGCTTTTGCGGACAAGGACGTATCCTTATAAGGCTAATTTGCCACTCGTGTTTTGTAAAGGGAAAATTGCCATGCTCCGCCTTCGCCTCCAGGGCTTGAGGTGTGGACCGGGGAGAGGCATCTTTCCTCATACATGTATTGAAAACACAGCCGTACTTCAAAATACAGTCCAGCCCGTCCTGAAGGGTGTTGCTTCTTCGTCTGGTTCCCGAAGCAACGCTTTCCGTGGCTGGAGCAGCTTGTCAGCTGGGGGCGGAGCGCGGTATCGTGGGGCTGACTGCGGACGCCGGACAGGGGAGAAGCGGACGTTCCCCGAATGCGGCGGGAATGGACGCAGTGCGCGGCGCGGGGGAAACAGAGGGCGAACTTCCTCCTGCCGGAAAGGAGGTTTCATGGTCTGCGAGAAGCATGTGTTCGAAGCCAGGGCGTTTCTGCTGCTCCTTGTCGCCGCTACCGTGCTGTTCGGGTGGATGCTGCGGCCGTTTTTCGACGTGGTCTTATGGGCCGCGGTCATTGCCGTACTCTTCACCCCCATGCAGGTTCTGCTGAGGGAGCGCTGCCGCATGGGGCACAGTCTTGCGGCGCTTCTTACCGTGACGTGCAGTCTGGTGGTCATCATCCTGCCGCTGGCCTGGATAGTTTATTCCTGTGTGAGCGAAGGTGCGGCCATGTACGCACGGCTTTCCTCCGGCGAGAGCGTCTTCATGGAGGCCGTGGATCGCCTGCGGGTACTGTTTCCCGCCGCTCAGGAATGGCTTGCCCGTTATGGTTACGACGCCGCGCGCATCAAGACGGAGCTTTCGGGACTGGGGATGTCGCTGGGCGGGATGCTGGCAAAGAACACCGTGGCCTTTGGCGGCGGCGCGGCCCATTTTCTTACGGATTTGGCCCTCGTCCTCTATCTCTCCTTTTTCTTCGTGCGCGATGGTGAAAGACTGGTGAGGCTGCTTATCCGTGCCATGCCCTTCGGGGATAAGCGCGAGATGCGTCTGCTCCGCAGGTTCGCCGGAGTGATGCGGGCCACAGTCAAGGGCAGCCTGCTGGTGGCGGCCGCTCAGGGTATGCTGGGCGGGCTGATTTTCTGGGCTCTCGGCATACGCTCGCCGGTACTCTGGGGCGTTGTCATGACCGGGCTTTCGCTCATTCCCGTGGTGGGGGCGGCGCTGGTGTGGGCGCCCACGGCCGTCTACCTTCTGGCCACAGGGCAGTACTGGGCGGGCGCAGTTCTGCTGCTCTACGGCGCGGGCGTCATAGGGCTGGCCGACAACGTTCTCCGGCCTGTCCTCGTGGGCCGGGATACCAAGCTGCCGGACTTTCTTGTCCTGCTGTCCACACTGGGCGGTTTCATGATGTTCGGCATGGACGGCTTCGTGACCGGTCCGGCTCTGGCCGTGTTTTTCGTCACGGTGTGGCAGATCTTCATGGAGGAATACGAGCCTGACGCCGCGGAAGCGGAGAAACTGTGCGAAGACGGCGGGCGGGACCGCTTCTGAAGAGCGTCGTTGGTGCCGATTATGAGATACAAGAAAATGTTACGCTGCCGTGGGGAACTGTAATATTTTGAAACGTGACACTGTGCCGGAATTTGCTAACGTACAGCTTGTCAATCCTCTGCAAAAGAAACTCCTCCTGTTTCTCCTCACACTCCTCTCTCCTCCTTGGACAGACCGGCCCACACGAGCGATGTTCGGGCCGGTCTCCCTTTATCCGCCCTCTTTGCCGGGACGAAAAAACGCCGCCAGTCAGTGAAGACCGGCGGCGTTTTGCTGCGGCATTTCTCGTCAGATTTTGATCAGGCCCAGCGCGGAGCCAATGGAGGAGACCAGGATGATGATCAGGATGGCGGGAGCCAGCCAGGTGATGCAGAGGCGGAAGACGGCTTCCCGCTTGAACGCGGACGAGCGCTTGATTTCTTCGCTCATTTCCTTGAGTCCGATGACGCGGGTGACTAGGAAGCAGGTGGCGATGGCGGCGATGGGCATGAGTACCGAACAGCTGAGAAAATCGAGCATGTCGAGGATGCTCATGCCGGCAAGCTGGATAAAGCCCAGCGGCCCGAAACCCAGGGCACAGGGAACGCCGATGACCACGGCTTCCGCGGACATGACGAGGATGCATTTTGTGCGGGACCAGTGCGTTTCATCGGCCACGGTGGAAACGCAGGCTTCGAGGATGGACACGGAGGAAGTGAGGGCCGCAAAGAAAACCATGAGGAAGAAGGCGAAGCCGATGACCGACCCCATGCCCATGCTTGCGAAGACCTTGGGAATGGTGATGAACATGAGGGAGGGGCCGGCGTTCAGGTGTTCGGCAGCGTCCGCGCCGGAGAAAGCGAACACGGCCGGAATGATCATGAATCCGGCGAGCATGGCGACGAGGGTATCGACGATTTCAATTTGGCTGGTAGCCTGTTCCGCGTCCACGTCCTTCTTCATGTACGAACCGTAGGTAATGAGTATGCCCATGGCGATGGAGAGCGAGAAGAAGAGCTGTCCGCAGGCGGCGACAACGGTCATGATGGAGAAATGGGAGAAGTCCGGGACGAGGTAGTAGTAGATGCCTTCCGAAGCTCCGGGGCGCGTCATGGAGTAGATGGCCACGCACAGACCCAGGAGCAGGAGCAGGGGCATCATGAGCCGGGATGCGCGTTCGACACCGGCATCAACGCCCTTGAGTACGATGAACGACGTGCAGGCAAAGAAGACCATGAAGTAGGCGGGGGCTTCCCATGAGGAGGAGATGAAGCTGCCGAAATAGCCGTCTTCGGCCACGGCCGGCCCTTGTCCGGAAAGGTAGCCGATGAGGTATTTGATGACCCAGCCGCCGATGACGCAGTAATACGGCAGGATGATCATGGGGACGATGGCGTTGATCCAGCCGCCGAGCATGATCCCGGTGTGTTTTCCTTCCTGGCAGAAATATTTGTAGGCTCCGATGGGGCTGAGGCGCGTTTTGCGGCCGATGGTGATTTCGGCCATGATAAGAGCGAAGCCGAAGGTCACCAGCAGGATCAGATAGACCAGGAGAAAGGTGCCGCCGCCGTATTTGGCGGCGAGGTAGGGGAATCTCCAGATATTGCCAAGGCCCACGGCGGAACCGGCCACGGCAAGGACGAAGCCGATGCGTCCAGAGAAGGAGCCTCTGGAACCGGAATCTGTACTCTGCGACATATGACACTCCTCTGAAAGCGACGGTGGGAACTACGGTATAGGACATGGGGGAAAATAGCAAGGCGGAAGACGAAAAAAGCCTTGTTACACCGCGTGTGCCCGTTGTTTAACAGGTGCAAAGTCAGGGCTGCGGGCGCTTTTCGGCAGGCGTGTCCGCATGTGGCTGCCGGACAGTTTCGCCCGTGCCGCAAGCGTTTTTTTGAGGGTGATAAGTCAGGGAGAGAAAACCTTATGTGCGTTTTCCGGGCGCGGCAGAGAAGGTATGGAAAGGATGAGGCTGTCGTGATTTGCAGAAAGCTGGAGAAGGCTGGCAGGGCCATTAAACGAGAGAGCCGCATGGGGTACACGCGGCTCTCAGGTTTTTATAGCGACACCGTCGATACGGACGAAGGCATCACTTCACGCCCAGGGCTTCCTTGTAGAGCTGAGGATAGACACGGTTGAAGAAATGGCCGGTAGAGCGGCAGGCTGCGCCGAGAACGAGGTCGATGTGCTTGCCTTTGGCGCGGCCGGCGAGGTTGTCGGTCCTGGCCTTAGCGTTTTCCACATGCCAGGCTTCCACGGTATCGCCGTTCATCTTGTCAATGACGATGCTGAAGTACCCTTCGGGACCCACATACTTGCTGTTTTTTGCATCGAGAACGATGGGTTCCTTGTTTTCCAGCACGATTTCATGGATGAACGAGCATTCCGCACAGATTTCGGGTCGGGTGATAAAGCGGCTGTCGGCTTCCCATGTTCCGCCGTTGGTCACGGTGATGACATCGCTGTGAGCCATGAGAGCGACCTTGCCGTTGGTGAACGCCCCGCCTTCGCTGCGGGGATTGATGTTCACAAGTTCTTTGCCGTCGGCGGACTGAACGTACATGGCCTTGCACACCGGGCGGGAGTTGGGGAACAGTTTGAGGGATTCCTTGTCGGCTTTGAGCGTCTTGGAGACGCTGCCCTTTTCGCTGGTTATTTTCACGGTGGCGGTATCGGCGCTGATGTCGGTCACTTCCACCGTGGCCTTGCCGATCTTGAAGGTGTCGCCCTTACCGTACAGACCCATGACGGGAGCGTTCGGGGAGATGAGCGCCTTGGTGGTGCTGACGGTGACGAACTCCTTGATTTTGGCTTCGTTGGGGCCGAGCGAATCCATGTAGATCACGGAGCGGGAGTTCGTGGAAATGGCGTTGCCTACAAGATAGGGCCGTGTGTCTGGCTGCTCCATGCAGGAGGTCGTGCCTTCCTTGAGGCCTGAGCCGCTCTTGAACAGGGAGCCGTCGGAAGCGGAGGGCTTCACATTTGCGCCGCCAACCACGATGAAGGGATTGCCGTAGTAGTTACCCGTGGTCTTGACGAGCCAGAAATACGCCATATGCCCGCCCTCGATACCGAAGGGGGCGGCGTCGATGGCTTCGAGTTCCCAGCCGCGGGTTTTTTCCTTGTTGCCGAAGACGACATCACCGGGCTTCATGGTCACGTTTTTCACCACGTCCTGCTGATATTCGTCGGTGATAAAGTGATACAGCTTGCCCGCAATGGTGAAGGTATGGTCGTTGAACGACCACCAGTTACTGCAACGCGATGTAGTGTAAAGCCCGCTGGCCGGAATGACGACCTTGCCGTCCTTCACATAGCTCTGGCGGATGACCACGCCGTCATCGATAGTCTTGCGGCTGCCGTCAAGCAGCTTGATCTTCACATTGTTGGTCATTCCCTGCAGGCGCAGCACATACGCACCATCGGTGGCAGGGGATTTCATGACAGCACTTTCACTTTCAGCGGCAAGGGCCATGCCGTTTACCGTGAAAACACAAACCAGAGCCGCGAGAGTCTGGACAAAACGAGACTTCAAAAACATACTTTCTCCTGAAAGGATTCCGTTTGTCTCAGGACGTCCTGCAACGCTCTGTCATGACAGAAAAAATGTCGACGTTAATTTTTTAATGGCATACGGGCTTTTTTGTCAAGGGGAGATGCCACTGCCGGGGAGTCGGAGTATTTTTTTTTGAAGAAAGCCTGCGTGCGAGGCGTTCAGACGGAAGTGCGGCATGGAGGTGTGGCTCCGGCAGGCTCCCTGAAAGAATATGCCGGTCGACTTCTGGACATTGCGGGAAAAGTGATTACTCTTTTTCTGTATCCGTACTGTCAGGATTTTGTGACGGTTCAAACCTTCAGTCCGCACTATTAAGGAGCCCAGACCATGTGGGAATATACTGAGACTGTCCGCGATCACTTCCTGCATCCGCGCAACGCTGGTGTGCTCGAAGACGCCAATGTCATCGGCGAGGCCGGCAGCCTTGCCTGCGGCGACGCCTTGAAGCTCATGCTCAAGGTGAACAGTGACGGCGTGATCGAAGACGCCAGATTCCAGACCTTTGGCTGTGCGAGCGCCATCGCTTCCAGCTCCGCGCTCACGGAACTCATCAAGGGCAAGACCATGGAAGAGGCGGCCCGGCTCACCAACAAGGAGATCGTTGAGTATCTGGGCGGACTGCCCAAGGAAAAGATGCATTGCTCCGTCATGGGCGAGGAGGCGCTGGAAGACGCCGTGCGGCATTGGAAGGGACTGCCTTCCAGAAGCAGGGAGGAAGAAGGGCGTCTGGTCTGCAAGTGCTTTGGCGTGACCGATCGCCAGATTATCAAGGTGGCGAAGGAAAACAATCTGTCCACGGTGGAGGAAGTGACGAACTTCATCAAGGCTGGCGGCGCCTGCGGGAGCTGCAAGGACGAAATTCAGTCCATTCTGGACAAGCTCCGTTCCCTGGACAAGCCTCTGGAAGAAATCCGTCCTGTGCCCCGCATGACCAACGTGCAGCGAATGCAGAAGGTAATGCGCATCATCAGCGAGGACATCGCGCCGCGTCTGGCTCTGGACGGCGGCAATATCGAGCTTGTGGACGTGGACGGCACAACGGTGGTCGTGGCTCTGCGCGGGGCCTGCTCCGGCTGCAACGCCAGTCAGCTCACCTTGAAGAACCTGGTGGAAAAGACCCTGCGCGAACAGGTGGATCCCGCCATCACTGTGGTGGAGGCGTGACATGGCTGCTCTGACCGATGTGATCTATCTCGATAACAATGCCACTTCCAAAGTCGCTCCAGAAGTGGTGGAAGCCATGATGCCCGCGTTTACCGCGCTCTATGGCAATGCTTCCAGTATGCACACCTTTGGCGGCCAGATGTCGCACGATATCAGCAGGGGCCGCGAACAGGTAGCGCAGCTTCTGAACGCCCACCCGGAAGAGATTATCTTCACCTCCTGCGGCACTGAGGCCGACAACTCCGCGTGGTATTCCGCCACGGAGACCCAGCCGGAAAAGCGCCATCTGATCACCACCAAGGTGGAGCACTCCGCCGTGCTTGCCTACGGGCATTATTTTGAAGACAAGGGATACGAGGTCACATGGCTGGGCGTGGACAGTCAGGGCCGTATCGATCTGGACGAACTCGAACGCGCTATCCGTCCGGACACCGCGCTCGTGTCCATGATGTACGCCAACAACGAGACGGGCACCGTCTTCCCCATCGAGAAAGTTGCGCAGATTGTGAAGTCCCACGGTGTGCAGCTGCATGTGGACGCGGTGCAGGCTGTGGGCAAGGAAGTCATTGACCTCCAGAAGCTGCCCATCGACTATCTCGCACTGTCAGGGCACAAGCTGCATGCGCCCAAGGGCATCGGTGTCCTGTACCTGCGGCGGGGTACGCGTTTTCGTCCGTACCTCAAGGGCGGTCATCAGGAACGCGGCCGCCGTGCAGGTACGGAGAACGTGCCGTATATCATCGGACTGGGCAAGGCCTGTGAACTGGCCGGAGCCAACATCGAAGACGAACGTACACGGGTAGCCGCCCTGCGCGACCGTCTCCAGCAAGGACTGCTTGCCGCCATCCCCAACTGCAAGGTGAACGGCGATCAGGAACATCGCCTGCCGAATACCCTGAACATTTCCTTCGAGGCCGTGGAGGGCGAAGCGTTGCTGCTGCAGCTGGATCAGTACCATATCTGCGCTAGTTCCGGTTCTGCCTGCACGTCCGGCAGTCTGGAACCTTCCCATGTACTGCGCGCCATGGGCGTTCCCTTCAACTTTGCTCACGGGTCCGTACGCTTCAGTCTTTCCCGTTACAACACGCGGGAAGAGATCGAGCGCGTCATCGAGGTCATGCCCGGTATCGTCCGTTATCTGCGGGAGATCTCTCCCTTTGCCAGTTTTTTGAAAAAGTGAACTGAGAGCGCGGGAAGACGTCCTTCCTGAAGCCTTTCAGCCCGGCGAAAAGCCCGTCTCCTCTGAGGAGGCGGGCTTTGTCTTTGCCAGAGCACGGGCAGACAGGCCTCCGAACTGGTAAAATTTGTTAAGTCTGCCATCTTCCCTGAAAGATAGCTGACCGTGTTTACGGGAAGTGAGCGTCAGGCTTTTGGCTCTGCACCGGAGTTTTCTGCTTTGCCTGTGCCTGTGGGAGGCGCCTTTTCCAGGCAGGGGCCGGCAGCAGTTTTCAGCAGTTCGTACAGCGGAAGCTGCCATTTGGCTTTGTATGTCTTTGCTCCGCGAGCTGTTCAGACGGGAGGCCGGGCAGTGCTTTCCGCACAGACGAAAAAGCTCCCCCTCTTGTCGCGAAGGGAGAGCTTTTGTCTCTGGGCAGGGGGGGCCGGCAGAAGCGTTCAGTTCAGGATCATGGTTTCGCGTTCGGTTTTCCACGGATCAGACACTTCTGCACTCCGTGTATCAAAACGCATGGTCATGCGGCTCTTCAGGTCAAAAGGCGTCCAGCCGGGGTCGCCGTGGACGGCGAAGCGTACCCAGGCGCTGTGCATGGCTTCCGCCAGAGCCTCTGGCGGCGTCTGTCCCACCGTGTTTTTCACGCGCATGGAATTTTTGTGCAGCGTTTTGAAGACGAAGGGCAGTTCCACGCTGTGCGCCGCCCTCAGGCGGCCGTTCGAAGCGTCGCTTTTCCAGGCGAAGGAATAGGCCCAGGCTTTGCCTCCGGCCTTTTTCTGACTTTCCAGTACCTTGTTGGCGGGCATACGGAAAATGAAGTCGGACTGGAGAGCAGTAAACAGTTCTCCGGGAGTCTGACCTCGGCCGGCCTTACGATAGCTTTCCGCGATGCCGGCGGGTAAGCCTGTGGAGTCCGTAAAGCTCCGTACTGCGCTTTCGCCAAGCCTGTCGATGGCCCCGTTCGGCACGGTATACCAGCGCCATTCTTCTTCGTTCGAGCCTGCCAGGATGTCCACGTCACGCGCAGCACCTTCCGCAATGGCGTCCACGGGGCGTTTTTCCAGGACTTTTCCGTCATACCAGGGTTTGAACAGGGCGATGTTCCCACCCAGCATACGACACCACTCCGGCTTTTTATTCTGTGCTGCGATGAAGGCCGGAAAGGAAAGCAGTTTTTCCGGGGGAAGGGCGGCCACGGCGTCGCGGCTGTTTTGCACACCATAGAAGGCCAGCAGGCTTTCCGCAACGCGGGAGGCAAGAGCCGCATCATACTGGGCAAGAGCAGCCGGACTTTGGAGTATGGCGCGGCGGAACAGTCCCTTCGCCAGCGGCGAGGAGAGCAGGGATGTGATGTGCGTGGCTCCGGCGGACTGACCAAAGACTGTGACATTGTCGGGATCGCCGCCGAAGGCCGCAATATTGTCCTTTACCCAGCGCAGACCGAAAAGCATGTCCCGCAGGGCAAGATTCGCCGGAACGCCCTGTATTTTCAGAAAACCGTCTACGTTTACACGATAATTGAGGGTGACGAGGACAACGCCGTCCGAGGCGAAGGCTGTGCCGTCGAAGCGCACATCGTTGTTGTTGCAGGTTGTGCTGCCGCCACCGGGAATATAGACCATGACAGGGCATCTGCTCCGTCCGGGAGCGGGCGTCCAGATGTTCACGCGCAGACAGTCGCCACCGCCGCAGGGTTTTCCCTTGTCAAGCTGGAGTGGAATGTCACCGAAGGTTACGGCGTCCAGCACACCTTTCCAGGATGCGACAGGCTCCGGAAGGGCAAGACGGTATGTGCCTGCGTAGGGAGGCATACCGCAGGGAACGCCTCTGAAGACATGGACATTGTCGAGGATAAGGCCGCGGATATCGCCTTTCGGGGTATGGACAACGGATTCCTCAGTATGCGCCCGGAAGGGCAGACCGGCCATAAGCGCTGTCATGGTTCCTGCGTATAAGAACTGGCGTCTGTTCATACGTCTTTCCTTTGCGTGTGTATCAGCTCTCACAGCCCCGTCCGGCGGGAAGCCGGACAGGGGCTGAAAGCGCGGGAAGGCCGAACGTCAGACCTGCATACGCAGGGGGAAGCGGAAGCCTATGGCTCCGGTGGGGCAGCTTGTGCGGCAGTTGGCGCAGTGCCAGCATTCATCGCCGTGAGCGACTTCCGGCCGGTCGCTGCCGTTTTCCAGATGCCTGAGTTCCAGCACATAACCCGGGCAGTCGTCCACGCAGGTACCGCAGCCCTTGCAGTGGCCGCAGTGCATACAGCGGGCGGCTTCGGTTACGGCCTGCTCGGCGGTGTATCCGGCGCAGTTTTCCGTGAAGTCCATGTGATTGACGCAGGCGGGCTTCTGCGCCTCGGTCTTTTCATACTGAAGGATACCGTAGATCTCTTCTCTGGGAACCACATAGGGTTCCGCATCTCCGGCCAGATCGTCGCGGGCCGTGATGACACCGCCCTCACCGATGACGTAGACGCGGGATTTTTCGCCCGTGAGCCAGGCGTGGACGCCGAAGGCGGCGCGGCGGCCGGCGCCGATGGCTCCGGCGATGGAGCCGGGGCCGGAGGACACTTCACCTGCGGCGAAGAGGCCCGCGGCGGAGCTGGCCTGTTCCTTGTCCACCACTATCCAGTTTCTGGGAGAGAGCGTTACGTCCGTTCCGGCCATGAAGCCGAGGTCGGTCTTCATACCCACGGCAAAGATCACGGTATCGCAGTCCAGGTGGTGTTCCCCGCCGGGCACGGGTACGAGGGTGAGACGGCCTTTTTCGTCGAAGCGGCATTCCTGCACTTCAAAATAGTCCACGCCTGCGGCCTTGCCGTTGCTGGTGCGGATGGCGGACATGGTGCAGGAATTGTGGATGGCGATGCCCTCTTCCGCAGCCTGCACGAGGTCTTCTTCCGGTGCGCGCATTTCCCCTGCCTTTTCAAGGCAGATGACGTGGACTTCTTCCGCGCCGAGGCGGCGGGCCACGAAAGCCGCATCGAAGCCGACACCCCCGCCGCCCATGACGACGACGCGCCTGCCCACGGAGGGACGCAGACCGAGAGAGGCTTCACGCAGAAAATCCACGGCTTTCACGGCACATTCCGCACCGGGGATGGGGAGGCTGTTTTCTTTGGGCATACCGGTGGCCACGATGACCGCGTCATGTGCGGCGCGAATGCCGGCGAAGGAAATGTCGCGGCCGACCACGGTATTGACCCGGGCACGCACGCCGGCTTCGAGCACCCAGCCGAGTTCGCGGTCCACCACGTCGCGGGGCAGACGGAAGTCCGGCACACCGTAGCGGGCCATGCCCCCGAGTACGGGATTGGCTTCGTACACGAGTACATCGTGGCCGAGCAGTGCCAGAAAATAGGCTGCGGTCAGACCGGCTGGGCCTCCGCCGATGATGCCCACGCTCCTGCCCGTGGCAGGGCGGCGCTTGAACTGCGCCGCTCCGTGGGGAGCGTAGTCATACACGGCGCGTTCCAGCGCGCGGGTATTCACACAGGCATCGTAGCCCGCGCGGTTGCAGTTGGACTGGCAGAAATGCGGGCAGACGCGGCCGGTAACGCCGGGGAAGGGATTCTTGGCGCGCAGGTAGCGCAGGGCTTCGCAAAAGTCGCCCTTTTCTACGAGAGCCTGCATTTTCTGGATGGAATTGCCCGCGGGGCAGAAGTGTTCGCACGGCGAGGTGCGGAACTGCTCCCTGAGGCTGTCGCCCATGACTATGGGCATGGTGATTTCACGACTGTATCTAGGCGGCATGATATTACTCCTTGAGTGACTGATCCGTGCCCGCCGTCAGCTGTGGCGGGGCTGCCGGAAGGCGGCTGCAGACGGAAAGGGCTACAGAAGAGGGGCTTTGCCCCAGTGGTACTCGGTGCCGTTTTCGCCCTTGATGAGCAGGAGGGGCTTCGCCATGTCGGGGTTGAGGGCGGGGTAATCGGTGACCTTGTACACGCAGCGGCCGGTTTCCTTGCGCTGCATGGTGGCCTTGATCGCCAGCTCACACACCTTGAGCACTTCGGCGGATTCGTGGCAGCGCATGAGGTCGCGCAGGGTGTCCGCGTGGAGCTGGGGAAGCTGTGTCTGCAGGAAAGTGATCTTTTCCAGAGCGCGTTCCATACCGGCCATGGAGCGGCGGAAGCCCATGTAATACATCATGACGTTACGGGCGGCTTCTTCCAGTTCCTGATACGTCAGTTCCCCGTCGTTGCCGAGAGGCGCGAACACGCTGGACTTCACCTCCGCGGCAAGTCCGTTGTCGATACTTCCGGCCTGTTCCATGCCGGAAGCCTTGATCGCCGCCTGGCGGCCCGCTTCGTAGCCGCCGCACATGGCACCGGAGCAGTAGAGGAAGATGCTGCCGCAGAACAGGCCGGAAATCGTGCTTTCAAAGCGGTCGTTCACCGCGATGGTTCCGCCGAAGATGAGTTCGCCGATTTCCACTTCCAGGAGCTTGTGCTGGAAATCCGTGCCGGTGCAGTCGGCCCAGTCGCAGAAGGTGGCCTTGTCGCCTGGCATGAGGATGTACTGGAGTTCGTGGACGACTTCGGGATCCACATGGCGCATGTCCATGTGGAAGGGCGGGCCGTTGCCCTCCATCTGTTCCTGGTAGGTTCCCTGAATCTGATTGTTGCGCACGCCGTTTTCGCCCATCGGGTCATATTTGTGCATGAAGCGTTCGCCCACGGCGCTGAGTTCGTGCGCGCCGGAGCTGTTGATGCCGTTCATGCCTGGGCAGCCGTAACCCTTGGGTTCCAGAGTGGCGCGCTGATAGGTGTCAAGTTCGGTGACGGCGGCGCCGGCATCGTAGCCGAGCACCACACCTGCTCCCGTGTTGTAGGGATACATCCACACGTTGTAGGCATTGTGCGTGGAGTTGGTAAAGCCGCGGGTGGCGGAACGGCCCTGGGCAGAGACCACGGTCTTGGCGCGCAGGATGACATATTCGCCCGTGGTCACGTTCCAGCCGAGCGCGCCGCAGGCACGGCCTCCGTCGGTGAGGATCTTCATGGCCATGATGCGATCGAGCACATGGACGCCGGAGTCGCGGACGATGCGGGCCATGACACGCTTGATGGTCATGCCGTTGGTGATGTGTACCCACCAGGTGCCGGGCTGGCCGAAACCCTGAGTGCGCTGATAGGTTCCGTCGCTGTTCTTGCCGAAGTCCACGCCGCTGGCTTCAAGGCGCTTCAGCATGGGACGCATGTGGTCGTACCAGCCGTGGGTGAGCATGGCGGGCGTCCAGCCGTTCAGCGGCTTGGCGTAGAATTTTACGAGGTCCTCGGCGGTGTCGAACTGGGCGCCGGGTTCGTTCAGGACGGCCATGTAGTGGTCGTTGCCGCCGCCGATGCAGCCGGAGCTTTCCAGCTTGCCCTTGTCCAGCAGCACGACGTCCAGGCCCTGCTCGCGCGCTCCGAGAGCTGCGCCGCAGCCGGACGCGCCGGAACCGATGACGAGCACGTCCGTTTCGATGAGCGTGCCAAGCGGATGAGGAGAGATCTTCATGAAAATATCCTCTATGGTTGATAGGAAAATCCTGTGGTCAGAAAAAATGCAGGCAGGTCAGGCCGCCTTTCTGCGACCGCGGAACTGGAGGGCGAGGAGTGCGGCAAAGACGGCCAGTCCGGTGAGGAGGAAGGGGAGCTGTCCCGCGCCGATCCAGAGGCCGCACAGTGCGACGACAAAGGCGAGTCCCCAGCGTTCAGGCAGTCTGAGCGGGCGCATACCGTAGCCGGTGATCATCATGCAGAAGGCAATGACCGTGAATACGCCCACGATGGAGACGGCCAGCGTTTCACCGAACGGACCCTGCCCGAGCATGAGGGCGGGGCGGCCCACTACCAGGTAGGGAATGGCGAAGCCCACGGCGCCGACCATGGAGGCTTCCAGCGCCGTCCGCATGTAGGAGGAACCCGCGATGCCCGCGGCGGGCAGGGCGGCGATGGCGATGGGCGGGGTGAGGCAGGAGAAGCAGGCAAAGACGAAAACGAACATATGCGCGGCGAAGGGATCCACGCCCATGTTGACGAGTACCGGAATGCCCACCATGGAAACGAGCAGATAGGCGGCCAGCGTGGGAACGCCCATGCCGAGGATCAGGCACACGCACATGGTGATGAACAGCGCGAGCGGGATGCTGCCCTGAGACCACAGAACGATGAGCTGAGGGATCTTGATGCCCAGGAGTGTCTTGGTCACGGTGGTCATGATGGGGCCGAGCACGGCGCAGGTGACGCCGATCTTGGCACCGGTGACGGCGCCGTCGATGAAGGCGGGAAGGATGTTCTTGAGCTGGTCGTACCTTTTGGAGGTGGCGATGTCGATGACGTTGAGCACAAGCAGCAGCATCATGGCCCAGAAGATGGTGAACATGGGGCTGTAGCCCATGACCAGAAGGGCGATGATGGCGAGCAGCGGCAGAACGAAGATGGGTGCATCGTGGAGGAAGGCGCGGAAGGAGAAGGCGGCGATGTCACTGGGATCCATGCGGATGCCGAGGCGTTTCGCCTGAAGCTGGGCGTACATTCCCACGGAGAGGAAGTAGAGCAGGGAAGGAATGAGTGCCGCGGCCATGACCGTGACGTAGGGTACTTCGGCAAGTTCGGCCATGACGAAGGCGGTGGCTCCCATGACGGGCGGCATGATCTGCCCGCCGGAAGAAGCGGCTGCTTCGATGGCTCCGGCCTGATAGGGTTTGTAGCCCACCTTCTTCATCAGGGGAATGGTAAACGCGCCGGTGGCGGCTACGTTGGCCATGACACTGCCGGTCACGGAACCCATGAGTGCGCTGGACACCACGGCGGTGATGGCCGGGCCGCCGTCCAGTTTACTGCCGGTGAGCATGCCAACCTGATTGAAGAATCGGGCCGCACCGGTTGCGCCGAGCAGACTGCCGAAGAGTACGAAGAGGAAGATGTAGTTTGCGCTGATACCGAGAACCTGTCCGTAGATACCGCCGGAAAGGTCAAGCCCGTAGCTGACGAGCAGTTCATCAATACCGATGCGGGGCGACTGGAGCGGGCCGGGCAGGTTATGGCCGAACACGGCGTAGGCGATGAAGCACAGCGCCACGATGGGGAAAACCCAGCCGAAGGAGCGCCGGGAAGCCTCGATGCCCAGCCCCACCAGCAGCACACCCACCAGCATATCCTGTCCGGTGAGATCCAGCATGGGACCGCGCTCTTCCTGAAGGCCGCTGTAATTCAGGAACATGTAGGCCGTGGCGTAGATGGAAAGCCCTATAAGCAGCACCACAGCGGCCTTGCCGAGCGTGGTCTTCTGTTTGGTAAACGCCCAGAGGAAGACCAGCACGAGGGCCATCATGTAGTGCAGGTTCTGATGCTGGATGGGCCCCAGGATCATCCACTGCGTATATACCAGGTGGTACAGAGCCATGGCGAGAGCCACGCCTGCCATGAGTATGCGTACCACGTTGTTCTTTGCCGTTTCCATGTATTCCTCTCTGTGTGAACGAGGGAAAAGGGTGTGCGGGCAGACATTCCGTCTCTACCGGGAGCAGGGCGGACAGTTATGCCGGTTCGGGAACGCCGGTCAGTGAAGGAGAGGGCCGATAGGGGGAGCCGTGCGCCGGAGCAGAGGAACCGGCGCACGGAATGCGCTCAGCGCAGTCCCTTTTCCTTGTAGAAGCGCAGGGCGCCGGGGTGGATCATGTCGTCGGGCACGGTGGGCACGATGAGTTCAGGCCAGACGCCCTTTGCGGCGGCAGAATACGTTGCCATTTCACCGCAGTGTTCATAGAGCACCTTGGCGATGGTGTAGGCGGTCTGTTCGTCCAGTTCGTCAAAGGCATAGAGTCCGAGCAGGTCACGCCAGCAGGGGACGGCCTTCGGTGGCACGTTTTCGCTGATGGCTCCCGCGGGAACGTCCTTGCATTCGTAGGCGATCTTGTCTTGTTCGGCGGCCTTCTTCACCGCATCCGCGGGAATGTCGATGTAATGAGGCGTGCCGCGGGAAGCAACGAGTTCGCCGTACACGGCCACCGGAACCCAGGGGGGAGTCTGGCGGGAGCTTACGCCGAGGATCATGGCGTCAATGGAGCCGTCGAGCATGGCGTCGCGCATACTGCCCCAGTTCATGTACTCGAAGGAAAGAGACTTGGGGTCGGAACAGGCAGCCGACACGATGGAGGCGTGGTTGTGTCCGAGAACCGTGGGCTTGGGGCCGAGTCCGATGCGTTTGCCTTTTAGGTCTTCGATAGTCTTGATGTCGGGATTGAAGGTGATGAGGGTCTGAATGTTCTCGCTCATGTTGCCGATGAGCTTCAGTCCGGTGAACGCCTTTTTATAGGGCGGGAGCCCGGCGCGGGCTTCCATGACGGGAACCAGCGTACCCGCGACGATGCGCCGGTCGGGGGCCTGGGAAGCCTTGGTGATGCCCATGCCTGTGCCGTTGGTTTCCACGGCGCTGGCCGTGATTTCGGGAGCATGAACCTTGAGGATTTCCGTCAGGGCGTAACTCATCTGATAGAGGGTTCCGCCGAAGATGCCGGCCTGAATTTCCACGGTCGCCGCATGAGCCGGAACGGAAAGTCCGAGAGCCAGCACACACGCTGCCAGAGCCTTGAAAGAAAGACGAGCCATAAGTGCCTCCTGATTGCTATTGTGAAAATAATCCATAAACCACCTTGTCTTGTCAATTTGAAAAAATTTATGTATTGTTCGATAAAACTGTACAATAAAGGTCTTCTGTAAAAAATCAAAGCTAACTGGCGAAAATCATGTGTTTTTTTTCTGATTTTCAAAAAATCTTTCGTTGTGTGATAAAGAAAGGGTTATAGATATAACTTATTGAAATATTGAGTTTTTATTTTTTTAGAAATTTTTCGGGAATTTTCGGTAGGAGTGGTGAAAAAAGAAGAGCGAGCAGACGGGGCGGAGAATTTTTTGGGGCAGCAGCGGGCAGTTTGAAGAAAAAGGAACGATACTGCCCGAAAATCCGGCGCAAGGCGGTGTGTTTGGAGCGTTGGCTTTGTTTGAAAACGCACAAGGTATGACGGTTTGTCTGCGGGCGTTTCGGCCGCAGTGTTGGGAGAAAAGACCGGAACTGCGGGAATCCGTTCGCTGGGACTTGCCGGAAACTACGGGATAACACAGGCGCGGAGGGAGAGTATATGATAGAGGAACTGAGCGGAGATTTCTTTCAGCTTCTGAGGGGCTTCTACTACACGGCGCAGACCGGCAGCGTGCGCAAGGCCGCACAGCTCATGAACCGGAACCCGTCCACCATAAGCTGGCAGATCCGGCAGCTTGAGGAGCAGCTGAACACGGTTCTTTTCGACAGGTACATGAAGCGGCTGCACATTACGCCGGAGGGGGAACGGCTGCTTTCCTGGACGATTTCCACCTTTGAGCTGCTGCGCGGCATGAGATCTGACATCAGTTCGCCTTCAGGCATCTTGCGCGGAACGATCAGCATTTCCAGTAATCTGCCGTTTTCGGCGCAGGCGGTGCGCATCATCGCCGCGTTTCGCGCGGATCATCCCGACGTGCGCATTAAGATCCGCCGCGCTCTGCCCTATGAGACTGTCGAGGATGTACTGACATCGCGTGTGGACTTTGGACTGACCGGCATTACCCGTGAGGTACCGAACTGTCAGATGGAAGACCTGTTCACCTCGCAGCCTCTGCTCATCGCCCGCGAAGACAACGACTTCGGCCTGCCCGAAAGACCCACGGAAAAAGATCTGCTCCGTTTGCCGTTTATTTCCTTTCTGGCCGAAAATATGGAAGAGAGCGGTGATCCGTACTTCGATACGTCTCTGGCCTCGCTTTCCCAGCCGCTGCAAACCGTACTCAGCGTGAACAACTACCATCTCATGCTCAGGTATGTGAAGCAGGGGATGGGCGTTGCCGTCATGGACGAACTCTGCCTTCTGGCCAGCAAATACGGCAATCTGGGCGAAGGGCTGCGCGCCTATCCACTGGAAGGCATACTGCCTTCAGTCCACAACGGCATACTGCTCCGGCATCACAAGCATCTCAGCCCGCAGGCCGCGGCGCTCATCGCCAGAATGCGCGAGGAACTCAAGGACGGACTTTCCAAAATCCGGGAACTGGCCCGCTGACGTTTCCTCTCCCTGCGACAGGCAGCACGGAGCTGTTTGCTGCTTTCCGTGCGGGGCTGATGTACCTGTGCATGTATTCCCTGAAGCGGTGTGTTTTGGAAGTGCGCCGTTCACATCACGTTTGCCGCGCTCTCCTGAGGCTCAGTTTTTTTCTTTCGCTTTAAAGAGCCGTACGGCCTCGCCGACAAAGCGGATGACGGCCTGCCGTTCCTCGGAGTTCAGCAGGGCGAGCAGGTCGGCGATGGTCTGCACCTGTGCCCCAAGGCCGGCGGAATCGTCCCTGACCAGATCGGGCACCGTGCACCCGTATATCTCGGCAAACTGCTGAAGCCGTTCGAGGCTGAGCGCGATTTTTCCGCTTTCCATGCGGGAAATGCTTTCCTTCTCCACGGAAAGTCGCTCGGCGACCTGCGCCTGCGTGAGTCCTGCTTCCTTTCGCCTGCGCACAATATTTTCCGCTGTCAGTCTGGCTATGCTCTGCCTGGTCATGCTGCCCTGTCTCATTTTGAAAATTGAAGAGAAAAGGATAGCAGACTTTTTTCCGCTAAAAATTAACATTGTATATCATATTTTGATGACGTATAACGAAACTTCCCGCGCCGTTCTCTGGCTATTTCCTTTGTTTTCAACGCAGAGAAGTCAAGATGAAGTTCGTTATCCCCAAAAAGGCAGACTGGCGTTTTCCCATCGCTGTTTTCCTTCTGGCTGTTTCCGTTTTTTTCCTCGTTCATGCACTCTGGTTTGTGCAGACGCCCGTATGGTTTCCCGTGCGCTGTTTTCTGAACGGGCTGCCTGTTACGCTGTTTCTTTTTCTTCCTGCGCTGTTCTGGAAACGGTTGGCGCGGATCTGGCTTCCCTCCGTGACGGTGCTTCTGCTTGTTCCCGCACTGCTGGCCGGGATGCACCTTTTTTATTATGAGACGACGATTTCCCAGCAGTCGCTGTATGCCATTTTTGAAAGCAATCTCAGCGAGTCCTTGGAATTTCTAGGTTCACAGTTTTCCGTGACGGCGTTGCTGTATGCGCTGGCGCTCTTTACTATTCCGCTGGTACTGCTGCGCCGGGCACTGCGATTGATACGCACGTCTGGCTTTTCTGCGGCCCGGTTCTGTGGTGTTGTGCTTCTTGCTGTGTTCTTTGCACTGTACGGTTCTGGGAAGCTTCCGAGGCTCGCCAAGGACAATCTTGCATGGCAACTCGTCTCAAGCTGGCAGAACTACAGGGAGACCATGGAAGATCTCGAAGGTTACATGAAGAAGGCTGCCGGACTTCGTGCCCCTGACGTTGCCACAGGAAGGGAGCCGGTCACGCTGGTCGTGCTCATCGGAGAATCTTCAAGCCGTCATCACTGGGGACTGTACGGTTATTTCCGCGACACCACTCCGGAACTTGCAGCCATGCAGGACGAGCTTTTCGTGTTTGATGACGCCATAAGCCCCTTCGGTAGAACGACGCTCAGCGTCGCGGCGGCGCTTTCCTGCCGGGATGTTCCCGGCGTCGGGGAACTTCCCCTGGTCAACGTATTCCGGCAGGCCGGCTTCGAGGCGGTGTGGATTTCCAATCAGACCACCATCGACGACACCAACATGATAGTCAGATTGGTCACCGGAGCGGACAGAAAGATCTATCTGAACAGAGGGGGGGATCAGGGCTACATCCGTCAGTTCGATGATAAGATACTACCCGCTCTCGACAGCGTTCTCGCTCAGGATTCGCCCGCGGGCAGACGGGTTGTCTTCGTGCATACGATGGGCTCGCACGTCAACTATGCCTCTCGTTATCCCGAGGCGTTCTCTCGTTTCATCAGCGGAGGAGACATTCAGGAGAAGCCGTGGTTCACCGGCAGTGCAAAAAAGTACATCAATCACTACGACAACAGCATCGTGTATACCGACCACATCATTGCTGCCGTCATCAAGCGTCTGCGCACCGTGCCGAACAGTGCGCTGCTCTTTTTTTCCGACCACGGCGAAGAGGTGTACGACACTCGCAAACATCACGGACATCACGATTCCATGGAGTCCCGCTACTATGTGGATATTCCCTTCCTGTTCTGGCTCTCCCCGTCGTATCGTGCGCGCCTGACGCCGGAAGAGGTGCGGCGGTTCCTTGCGGCCAGGCACAGGCCCTTTGTCAATGACGCCGCACCCTACGTCATGCTCGAACTCTGCGGAGTGTCCTTTCCTTCGCCGCACTGGAAGGATTCGCCCCTTTCATCGGACTTTGCGCCCAGGCCGCGTATCATCCACGGTGTTGACTACGACAGCCGTTATCCCGCTGAGCGGGAGAAAGCCTCGGCCTGCGTTCGCTGAGGGGGGGCTGCACTGCTGAAAGTTACGCCGTTCCGATGTGAGCGGGGTCTTTTTTTTCGTGGGAGTTTCCGCGTCCCATAGGCTATTTTTTCAGTCTGGAAGCAAGCCGTCCTGACGTGTATCCGGCGAGTACACCTGCCGTCGCTCCGAAAACGACGCCTTCCGCCGTGTTCAGGAAGCCGAAGAGGACGGCGAAGATCCCGATGGAGCTGCCGATAAGAAAACCGCGAAGTATAAAACGGCTCATCAAAAGTTCCCCTGAGGTTTGAAACTTCCCCCCTTCAGGGGGAGAGGTGTGATGGACAGAACGACGAAGCCGATGAAATCCTTTTCCGTAACCCCTTGCTTCAGAGAGGGGCAATCCGCTTGATGCTTTAGCTATGCTGTCGGGGCGGGCGGGTCTTCCAGCGTTCGTGCATCCAGAACCATTGTTCAGGATGTTCACGGATGAAGGATTCCACAGCCTGTGTGTAGAACTGCGCCACGGTGTGGACGTTCTCCTCGATGCCGCCGGTGAGCGTGGCGGTATCCAGAGGCGGACGCTGAAGAAAGACATAGTTGCGGCCCTCGCGGGCGAGCACCACGGGCCAGACCAGCGCTTTTGCGCGCAGGGCGAGGATGGCGGGACCGGCGTTCACCGCTGCTGTTTCGTCCAGAAAGGGGATGAAGCGGGCTTCGGCAGCCAGCGCGTTATGGTCAACAAGGAAGGCGACGATGCCGTTTTTGTGCAAGGCCCTGATGACCGGAGCAGCGGCGTTCCTGTGACCTACCATGTCCGCGCCGGTGGCTTCGCGACAGCAAGCGATGAAGCGCTGAACGGCCGCATCGCCGTAGCGCCGCACGACCACCATGCGCGGCCGCGGAGGAGCGTAGAGCTGCCCGAGCATGGAAGCCAGCAGTTCCCAGGAGCCGAAATGCGCAGTGGTGGCCACGATGGGGCGCTTGCAGGCGCAGAGTCGCTCCATGAGTTCGGGCTGGGCGATGCGCAGCTTTGGAGAGTCCAAACCGAATTTTCCCGTAAGCAGGATTTCCAGAAAGGAGCGGCCGTTCTGCCGGAAACTTTCATGGGCGATACGTTCTGCTTCGTCGTTTTCAACGTTCAGGTGTTTTTTGATGCTGTCCACTGCGAGAGTGCGGCGGGAAGGAATAAAGTGCCAGATGGCATCACCCAGAGCGGTACCCATGAGTGCCGTTCCCTGAAACCCGAGGGGGCGGAGCAGCGCACCCGCCACGGTGAGCAGGCGGTAGCGCAGGGATTCGGCGATGGTCATGCTTTTTCTCCGGGAATGAGATCCTGCCCGAGGCGGTGCAGTTCGTCTTCCAGACGAACCTTTGCCCGTTCCAGTGTGGGTGTTTCGATATTCGGGATTTCCTCCCCGCCATTCCCCCATGGGGTACCAAAGCGGATGACGACTTTACTGAAGGGCAGCGGAACCTGAAATTTGTCCCATGTGGGCAGGTGGAAGTGATGCTTCACGAAGATGCGCACCGGCAGAATGTGTGCCCCCGTGCGGTTGGCGAGGAAGAGAGCGCCTTCCTTGGCCTTGTGCCGCGGTCCCAGAGGACCGTCCAGAGTGATGCAGGCGTGGATCAGTTCTTTCTTCATCATATGGGCGAGCGTGAGCAGGGCGCGCACCCCGCCGCGGGTGCTGGAGCCGTGGACGGCCCCCACGTTCTTTGAAGCGAGAATGCGGGTGAGAACTGCGCCGTCGCTGCTGGGACTGACGATGGCCACCACCTTGAGCTGGCGCGAGACGGGAATGAGGGAGAAAAGTTCATCGTGCCACAGGCAGAAGATCAGCCGCCGCCCCTGGGCGTGGTATTCGTCCACGACCTTTCGGTTTTCTTCACGGATGCGGAGCGTCGCGCAGATGGCGGAGTAGATGCCGGTAAGAAGAGCGCTGTTGACGGAAGGAGGAAGGTGCATGGAATCCTTTTGATGATAGGCGTTAGGACAAAAGACTCCGGAGAGAAATTGCGCTTGACGTGAATCAGGATAGCCCACATTATCCCGATGAGCCAGAACTGAAAAGCATTTTTTTGTGCCGGGAGGAAACACCGTGTCCGAAGGGATCCGATTGAACAAGGCTTTGGCCGATGCCGGCGTGTGTTCGCGCCGCAGAGCCGATGAGCTGATTTTTTCCGGAGCCGTGTACGTCAACGGCCGCCGGGCGGAAAATCCCGGCGAACGGATTCTTCCCGAAGATTGCCTTGTCGTGCAGGGGCGTCGCGTGACGCGGAATCAGGAGACGGAACATTGCTGGCTCATGCTGCACAAGCCCGTGCAGGTGGTGTCCACCGTCCGCGATCCGCAGGGCAGGGAGACCGTGCTTGATTTCGTGCCCGAGCCGTGGGCGCAGCGCCGTCTGTATCCTGTGGGCCGTCTGGACTATTTTTCCGAAGGACTGCTCCTGCTCACCGATGACGGCTCTCTCGTTCACCGCCTCACGCACCCGCGCTGGCACCTGCCCAAGGTCTACCATGTACTGGTGCGCCCGGAACGGGGGGAAGCGTCCGTGGGGCGGGCGCTCTCTCTGATGGCGCGCGGCATGACGTTGGCCGAGGGCGAACGCCTGGCGCCGGTGCAAACCAGTATTCTGGACTCCGGCCCAAGGGGCGTTATGCTGGAAATGACCCTGCATCAGGGCCTGAACCGCCAGATACGCCGTATGTGCCGGGACGTGGATTTCACCGTGCTGCGGCTGAAGCGCGTGCAGGAAGGCCCGCTGTGTCTGGGCGAGCTGCCCGTGGGCAGGGTGCGTCCGCTGACGCGGGATGAAGTGGCTGAACTGCGCCGCGCCGTGGGTTTGTGACGGGCGGAATGTTCACGGGCGTGTCTCTTTCCAGCTTTTAGATTTGAGTCCCTCTTGCGGAGGGAAAGAGTGATTGACAAAACGGCGAAGCCGATGAAATCCTTTCCCGTAACCCCTCCCTCCCTTAACCGCCGGAGGCGCGAGCGTCAGCGAGCTGATAGCGCAGGTGGCGTGTTTGTCCGGCTCTGCCGGCAAACATGGTTACGCCGCAGAAGCGGGGCAGTCGGCGGATGTGGCGACTGTGGATTGAAACTTGGTGAATCGAGCCGCAATATTTTTCTATCCTTAATAATGAGGGTTATTGTTTATGGAAATACGCTTTCAGACTGGCGGCGCAGCACGCTGGAAAGCCGACGTCATGGTCAGTTTTGCGTTCGAGGGCGAGGGCGCGGAACAGGTCGGAGCTGTTCTTCTTGAAACCGCGCCGTGGCTGTCCATCGCTCCCGCCTGGCGCGATTTTCGCGGCAAACGCGAGGAACAGGTCATGTTCTACGGTCCTGCGGCCATGAACGTGTCCCGCGTCCTTGAAACGGGGTTGGGCAGAGCAGATGAACTTTGCCTGACGGAATTCCGCTATGCCGTGGGCCGGGCGCTGCGCCAGTGCCGGGAATATGATCTGGAGACCGTGGGGCTGGACGGGACGGCGCTTGCCCGCGTGGCGGAAAAGCTGTCCCTGCCGTTGGCGGCGCTGGTTCGGGAAGCCGTGGTCGCCTCGTTCCTCGCGCTGTATCGCTACGACCGTTTTTTGGAGAAAAAAAGCGTTCACGCCGATCCCCGCTGGCTGGGATTGATGCTGGAAGGTGAGTTTGTGGATGACGCAGTACGTTCTGCCGTCCGCCTGGCCGAAGCTGAGGCTTCCGGTATCGTTCTTGCCCGCGATCTGGCCAACGATCCCGCCAACGTTATGACGCCTTCCATCTTTGCGGAAAAAGCTCGTGAACTGGCCTCGAAATACGGCATGACTTTCCGCTGTCTCGGCTGCAAGGAGCTGGAAGCCGAGGGCATGGCCGCGTATCTGGCTGTGGCCAAAGGCTCTGCGGAGGAGCCGCAGCTGGCGGTTATCGAATACACTCCCAGGGGCACGGAAGGCCGTCGTCCCGTGGTTTTCGTGGGCAAGGGACTCTGTTTCGATTCCGGAGGCATCAGCCTGAAGCCAGCCAAGGGTATGGAAGAGATGAAGGGCGATATGTCCGGCGCGGCCGCGGTACTCGGCGTCATGGAGGCACTCGGTCAGATGGCTCCGCTCCGGACGCCGGCTCAGCCCGTGGTGGCGGTCATGGCCTGCGCTGAGAATATGCCCGGAGGTCATGCCACCCGCCCAGGCGACGTGGTGGTGGCCCGCAGCGGCAAATCCATAGAGATTGTGAACACCGATGCCGAAGGCCGTCTGGTGCTGGCCGATGCCCTGTCCTGGGCGCAGGATCAGTTCCACCCTGCCCGACTTCTGGACATCGCCACGCTGACCGGTGCGTGCGCCGTGGCCCTCGGCCCGGATGCCGCCGGACTGTTTGCCAACGATGAAGCGCTTGCCGATCTTCTGCTCCGTGCAGGCGAGGAACTCGGCGAGCGCAGCTGGCGCTTGCCGCTGTGGACGAAAAAAAGCCTGGCTGTGCTTAAAAGCCCCTGTGCGGATCTGCTCAATTCCGGCATCCGCGAAGGCGGGGCCATCCATGCGGCGGTCTTCCTTCAGCAGTTCGTGCAGGCGGGCGCAGCCTGGGCGCATATCGACATGGCCGCGGCGGACAATGCCGAAAACCCAATCAACGCCAAGGGGGCCACAGGCTTCGGCGTACGAACGCTTCTCAGTGCGGCACTGGCGGAGAGCGAACCGCTCCAGTGAGCAGGGCACAGGTGTTTCCACCTGCGGAAAACTTTGCAGACACGGCGGGGCTTGTCTCTGTCCGGCCATCGAAATTTTATGAGTAAAATCCGTAGCTTGAGCTATGCGCAGCAGGTCTGTGTCAAGACGGCGGGCAAGGCCATGCAGAAGACCGGCATGCTGCGCCCCGGAGCCCGTGTGGGCGTGGCGGTGTCTGGAGGTGTGGACAGCTTTGTCCTGCTCAAGGTTATGCAGCTTCGGCAGCGCATCGTGCCGTTCCCCTTTGAATTTATGGCACTGCACCTGAATCCCGGCTTCGAGCCTGCCAGCCATGCGCCGCTGGTTCGCTGGCTGGCACGGGAGGGCATTGCCGGACATGTGGAAGTAACGGATTACGGGCCGCGCGGCCACTCGGAAGAAAATCTGCGGCATTCTCCGTGCTTTTACTGCGCGAGGCTGCGGCGAAAACGTCTTTTTGCCCTGTGCGCGGAATACCGGCTCACACACCTCGCCTTCGGGCACAACAACGATGATCTGGTGACAACATTCCTCATGAATCTTGTCCAGACCGGCAAGGTGGCGGGTATGAGCATGAGCGAGCCGTTTTTCGGCGGTGCGCTTCAGGTCATACGTCCGCTCCTGCTTCTGCCCAAGGCTGAAATCGTCCGGGCGGCCCGGCAGTGGGAACTGCCGGTCTTCGCGAATGCCTGCCCCTCTGCAGGCAGCACCAGGCGCACGGGGATGCTGGACGTTCTGGATGCCATGTGCGGCGGGAGCAAGGTCAGGCGGAAGAACGTGTTCAACGGCCTGGCGCGCTGGCAGCTCGAGCTGAACGAAAAGGCCCGGATTGACTGGACAGGGGAGGACGGCGTAGACTAATCGCCACCGTGCCGGAGGTCGTGAGACTGAGAGGGCAGGGATGGCGTCCGTTTTCGTATCTCAACGAGGCTTTCTATGTTTACCCTGATAGATGAAACGCTGTTTCATATCATCAACGTTTCTGCTCATAACGCCTTTTTTAACTTTTTCATGCCGGTGTTTTCGCAGGTGTGGCTCATGTGGCTGGGCGCGATCATCGGCATTGTTGCCTACGCCATACACTGCTGGCGCAGTTCTCTGGAACCCGTAGGGCGCGTACTCATGCTCATCCTGCTGGTAGGATTGTCCGTGGGTGTGACCGATGTTACCACAAGCACACTTAAGCACTCCATCGGCCGGGAGCGTCCCTGTCAGGAAGTACTGGGCAGCAATTATTACGTGGCCGAGGATCAGCAGTGGATTGTCGTGGATCACCACACCACTGAGGCGGACGCCTTGGGCGGCTCCATGCCCTCGTCCCCTGCTGCGGCCTGCATGGCCGTGGCGGTGGTGCTTTCACTGCTGTTCTATCGCTCGAATCCCTGGGTTTACCTGCTGCCGCTCAGTGTGGGATTGTCTCAGATCTATGTGGGAAAGAACTATCCTTCGGACATCATTGTCGGCTGGCTTATAGGAGTGCTGTCCGTCATTGCCGTCTGGTGGATATGCCATCTCATCTTCATCCGCTTTTCTTCCCACAGACGATTGCATTGACTCACCTGGAAAGCGGTTAAAAAAAGTTGCGGGAGAGCGAAAATAATTGCTTGACATCTGCGGCGATTCTGATATTTCTCTTCCTCACCGATGGGCTATCGTTCAATTGGCAGGACGTCGGATTCTGGCTCCGATAATCAAGGTTCGAGTCCTTGTAGCCCAGCCATAGGTAGCACACGTCCCCATCGTCTAGCCGGCCCAGGACAGCGGCCTTTCACGCCGTCAACGGCGGTTCAAATCCGCCTGGGGACGCCACAATGAAATCAATAGTTAACGTAAGTTTGACCGTTATTGAACCACGCTGGTTACATCGGTCTGGTTACAGTATGCCTCATGAGATTGCTGCTCATGGGGCATAAAGTTTTTAAGAAGATCCTCTGCCGCCTGGCCGATGGAACTCTGGCCAAGAGCAGCCAGAATCTCGCCCTGATCCGAATACAGGCCACAGCTGCGGACATAGATGTCCGTGGTCGTGGCGCGGGAATGCCCCATCAGAATCTGCGCCCCGTTCAGGCCGACAGCCTGGAAGACGAGAGCGGCGGACTTGTGACGGATGGCATGGAAGCCGAACGGCTTCACTCCGGCCTTTCTGCAGATGCGCTCCATGAAGTGCATACGCTGCGTGAACGGCAGGCCGAGGCTGGAAAAGGAATGCGTCTGCATGAACACGTTGTCGACCTTGCAGGGACGCACCTCGTGCCACCAGCGCAGGGCCTTCAGGAGTTCGGGATGCATATCGTACCAGCGCACCCGTTCGCGGCGGTCGCGGCCCTTGTGGTCGACGAGCCGGATTTTACCGGCTTCGAGGTCGACGTCTCTTTGCCAGGAGAGCCGGAAGACTTCGCCTCTTCTGGCACCGGTAAAAAAGAATGTGAGCAGCATGACCAGATCCTGGCCTTTTGCCACACGGAGGACGCTCACCACGTCTTCTTCGGGCGGAACGTAGCGTTCGCCCCTGTCGACGGGGAAGAGCGGCACCTGCGCAAAAGGCTCCGAGAGCGGGAAGCCCTCGACGAACAGCCGGCCCCATTTCCATGCGGTCAGCATGTTTTTCCTGTACCGATTGGCCCGGTCCGGGCCTTTTTCCTGCTCGATGCCGCTCAGAAACTCAAGGGCGAGCGGCGCTCCCACTTGAGCTAGAGCTGTGACGTTTCGCTCTGCGCAGAACTTCAGAAAAGCCTTCATAACGGTGCATTTCTCCACGAAGGTTGAGCGTCCGAGCGTACGTTCGGCATGGTGCAGGTACTTATTTCCCCAGGCCAAGAAGAGCTCCAAGTCCGTAGGGGTCTCCTGCTGAGCCCGGCCCGTCCGATACCGCCGAACTTCCTCCTCTTCCCAGAGCTTGGCGGCCCGCCATTCGGGACCGTACTTCTTGCCTGGCGGAAAAAGCCTGCTGGCCACCTGCTGCCCATCCACAAGGGCTCTGGCCATCCAGGCATTGCCTCTGTCTCGTCTCAAAGTTGGCATGGAAAGCCTCCATCACCGTGCCCCATCGAAATCGCCAGAGGCGTCCAAAGCGCTTGCCACCGAGTTCAAGAGCTTGCCGCGCTACGCACTTTCGGTCAAGCCGAAAGGCTGCCGAGAGCTCCGCCAGGGAGAGGATGTCGTCCGGATGGTATCTCTTTGGAGCTGGAGCGGAATCAGGAAAGTTCTTCGTTTGCATCCAGGTCCACCACCTTCAGGAGCGTAACGATGGCCGCTAGGGCATCATAGCCCTTGGAGCGTATCTCATTGCGTTCCCGCGGAGTAATGGTGTCATCCTCCAGAGCCTGCGCCATGGAGCGCATGAGCTGTCCGAACTGATCCACTGCCGCCAGACACTGCCGATGGACAGGCCGAACGCTTTCACCCGAAGGCAGCTTCACGCACACGGCGTTCATTCCCGCCGCCAAATACTTCAGCCCTGCCATGCTTCCCGTAAGCCGCATGATCGGCAGGACAAGATCCGCGCCGAGTTTATGGTTCGGCTGGCGGGACAGTTCAGACATCAAAGTCTGGTAGTCACGGCCGACCATAGAGGCGAGCTCTTTGGCAGTACGCTTGCTGGGGGCCGCTTTTACATCCTGGTGGAGGATGGCAGTGAGGGATTCCTGACTCATGCAAGACCTCCTTCGTATATTACGGAAAAACTTTGGGGCTGTCCTAGCTAAGACTAATGTTTTGTCTGTTTTATCCAATAAGTTAGCTGAGTTAGGAGTTGTTTATGATCGCCTCCATTGAAACGCCATTCGCATTCCTTGAGGAACCAGT
>NZ_CANRLT010000021.1 GCF_947631555.1 uncultured Mailhella sp.
GCATCTCGGTACCCTCCGTTTTTTTTTGAAGGATAGCATAATCTCAAACATTTGTCATTATAAAAGTCAGTGTCTCAGACTGTGCCACAGCCCCTGTCTTGCAAAAATGTTAAAACTTCCATGGCGTCCGTCCGCTGCGTGAGAAAGCATTTGCCAGGGCGTGGCGTTTCGGGCATACTTGAAGCACCTTGCACGAAGAAGCGTTTTTCGTATTCGGCCCCACAGTCCATCCTTTATCCGTGTGCTTGAAAACCACGTAAAAAACAAGACATGAAGAATTTCGCCGTCTCTCCAGTGTTCATGCTGCTCGGGTTGCTGTTCTGCACCTGCCTCATGCTCTCCAACCTCATGGCCGTCAAACTTTTCCAGTTCGGCCCCATCGCCCTTCCTGCGGCGGTGATCATCTTCCCCCTTTCCTACATCATCAACGACTGCATTTCCGAAATCTGGGGCTACCGCCGTGCGCGGCTCATCATCTGGCTGGGCTTCGCCATGAATTTTCTGATGGTCGTGGTCAGTCAGATCGCTCTGGCTTTACCCTCTGCCCCCTTCTGGGACGGCGCGGAGCATTTTCACTACGTCTTCGGACTGGCCCCGCGCCTCGCCTTTGCCAGCTTCACGGCGTTCCTGGCGGGTTCGTTCATGAACGCCTACGTCATGAGCCGGATGAAGGTGGCGTCCAGGGGCAGGCATTTTTCCGCACGCGCCATTCTGTCCACGGTACTTGGCGAAGGGGTGGATTCCCTCATTTTCTTCCCGCTGGCTTTCGGCGGAACCATGCCTCCGGTCGCCATGCTCACCATGATGCTGGGACAGGTCACGCTCAAGACCCTGTACGAGATTCTGATCCTGCCTGTGACCGTCCGAGTGGTGGAATACGTCAAGCGCGTGGAGGGTGCCGACGTGTACGATGAGCATATTTCCTACAACATTCTCAGAATACGGGAGATCTAGGGACATGGAAAAGGCTCTCGTTATCTTCAGCGGAGGACAGGATTCCACCACCTGCCTTTTCTGGGCAAAACAACATTTTTCCGAAGTTCGGGCGCTGACGTTTTTCTATGGTCAGAAGCACCGTCTGGAAGTGGAACGGGCCCATGACATCGCAACTGGAGCCGGCATCCCGTTTGAGCTTCAGGATGTGAGTTTTATCAGCCGCCTGGGCCGCAGTTCCCTGACGGATCCCGCGCTCCCTGTAGATTCTGCTGACGAGGAGAAAACGGCGGAAGGCTATCCCAGCACCTTTGTGCCGGGCCGCAATCTGTTCTTCCTCAGCGCTGCGGCAGTGTACGCCCGCGAACACGGTATCCGCAACCTTGTTACAGGAGTATCACAGACGGACTTTTCCGGCTATCCCGACTGCCGTGACACGTTTATCCGATCGCTGAACGTCACCCTCAATCTGGCGCTGGATGAACAATTCGTCATCCACACACCGCTCATGTGGCTGGACAAGGCACAAACGTGGGAACTGGCCGACAGACTGGGTGTCTTCGACCTTGTACGCGAGAAAACCCTGACCTGCTACAACGGCATCCCCGGAGACGGCTGCGGACGCTGCCCGGCCTGCAAGCTGCGCCGGAAAGGTCTGGAAAAGTACCTGGCTCAGCGCGGCAAAGCCTGAACCTTTCTTCCTGCCGGCTCGAACCTTTTCCGGCAGCCCCTCATTCCACGGAGTTGTGCCCATGAATGACAGAAGCGGCGAGCTTTCCCTTCTGGGAAGGAAGACAGAGTTCCGGCAGGACTATGCCCCCGATGTGCTGGAAACTTTTGAAAACAAACACCCGGAACACGACTACTGGGTACGGTTCAACTGCCCGGAATTTACCAGCCTTTGTCCCGTCACAGGACAGCCTGACTTTGCCGAGATCCGCATCGAATACATTCCTGACACCCGCATGGTGGAGAGCAAAAGTCTCAAGCTGTATCTGTTCAGCTTCCGCAACCATGGAAATTTTCATGAAGACTGCGTGAACATCATCATGAAGGATCTCATCGCACTCATGGCTCCCCGCTACATCGAAGTGACCGGAATCTTCACGCCGCGCGGCGGTATTTCCATCTATCCTTTCTGCAACTACGGCAAGCCCGGGACCTCATACGAAAAGCTGGCCGAATACCGTTTCATGCGGCACGACCTGTGAACACCGGGGAATACGCGGCATGAAGCTTGCCCCCGATCTTTCCTTAAAAGATCTCGCCCCCTGTGATGCCCGCATGGCCTTGTCCATAGCGCGCTTTGCCGAAGAGGAACTGAAGGCGCCGCTGCGGGGACGACTGCTTGTGGCTTTGTCCGGCGGGGCGGATTCTACGGCGCTTCTGATCATTCTGTGCGCCCTGCGGCCACTCCTGGGCTGCCATGTGGAAGCGGCGCACCTCGACCACGGCCTACGGCCTGAAAGTGCTGAAGACGCCCTTGCAGCGGCAGTCTTGTGCAGAGATCTGGGGGTGCCTTTTCACGGCGGTCGGGCGGACGTTGCGCATCTGGCGCAGGAGTACTCGTGCGGCGTGGAAGAGGCCGGCCGCCGCGCCCGCTATGCCTTTCTCGAAGAAGCGCGGATTTCCTCCGGAGCAGACTGGACGCTCACCGCGCATCATGTGGGAGACCTTGCTGAAGACGTGCTGCTGCGTCTGGCACGCGGTGCTGTCTGGCCCGGTGTGGGCGGTATGCGCGCAAGGCTTGAAGAACCTGGGCGGCGTGTTCTGCGCCCACTGCTCATGCAGGAAAAAAGGAATCTCACGGCCATGCTCGAACGCCTGGAGGTATCATGGCGGGAAGACGGCTCCAATGCCAGCTGTATTTGGAAGCGCAACCGTATGCGTCACGAACTCCTTCCCCTGTTTTTAGCGGAAAATCCCGCATTTTTCGACAGTATCCGGCGACTCTGGCGCAACGCACGGCGAGATGAAGCCTATTGGGACACTCTGCTTGCGCCCGCGCTGGAGCTTCAGACGGACGGTTCTCTGTTCATCCCCGGCAAGACACTCTCCCGCTGGACTAAGGCAGAACGCCTGAGAGCCCTGGCCGAAGCGGTACGCAGGATGCACTGCGGACAGCCACTGTGCGAGACGCTTGAACGCATGGACTCCGTCTGGAACCGGCGGCATTTTCCTCGAAGCTTTGCCTTCTCGGGCGGCCTTGAGGCAGAAGTCTGCGCCCGAGGTATAGTTTTCCGCAAACGCAGCTGACTTCCTCACTCCTTATCCTTGCAAAAAAGCGGTTTTGCCTCGTCACGGGCAGGCCGTTTTTTTTTTCAGAGAGGATGCCTCTGAAAAATTTATGGACAAAAGCTCCCATTTCATGATGTTCTGGAACAGAAAAGGAGCCGCACAGGCCATGCGTCCGCATGTTCCTGCAAAATGTGGGCCGCGAGCCACCCGCAAGCCTGGAGAATGGATATGCCGCTGCACGAAATTCCCGTAAGAGATCGTATCCTCGACGCCCTCAGCCACAGCGGTGACGCCTGGGTCTCCGGACAGAAGCTCTCCTCCACCTTCGGCATCAGCAGGGCCGCCGTGAGCAAGCATATCATGACCCTGCGGGAAGAGGGAAACATCATCGAATCCGTTCCGCATCGCGGCTATCGCATGGTCTCCCGCGCCGATCCCTGGGCGGGAGAAAACATCCATACCGGACTGCATACAGAATGCCTGGGCCAGTCGCGCTGGATCTGGCTGAAGGAGACTGGATCCACGAATCAGATAGCCACCGGAGCTGCTCTGAACGGTGCAGAGACAGGGCTTGTGGTGGTGGCGCGGCGGCAGAACGAAGGCCGGGGATGCCGGGGACACGAATGGGTTCATCTGCCAGGATCACTGTGCTTTTCAGTGCTTATGCGGCCGGAGATCTCCCCTGGCGAACTTCCCGGACTGCCTCTCCTCGTCATGAAAGCCTGTGCTGCCGCTGTGAGACGGTGCGGAGGGCCGGAACTTGAACGCGTCCCGCCCAATGATCTCTGTCTGCACGGGCGCAAGGTCGGCGGTATTCTTGTGGAGAGCATGTTTTACAACGATGCGATGCAGTGGATGGTGGCCGGTATCGGACTCAACGTCAACGTTCCGCTGATGGCTTTTCCGCAGGAACTCAGGAAAACCGCATCGTCGCTTTATGTGGGAAGCGGCCGGCCTTTTTCCATAACTGGTCTTATGCAGGCCATCCTCGAAGAGCTGGAAACGGTGTTTCGAGAGCGGACGATGTGCGCCCCCCCGCATGATTGTCTTCATCGGCAAAACAGATGAAGGAGAGGGGTGACTCTGCCCTTCTCACAGCCTAAGGGCCGCTCCAATGGCGTTATCCCTTAAAATAATTTTTTGAAGAACAAGCGCAAATTTTCATAGCACAAGGGGATTCCACTCCTGAACAACTCCATTCCTCAGAATCTGCGCCCTTGCCATGCGCGGCTTCAAGGCGTAGGTAATGCGGTAACCCAGCATCCGCGATGACTTTGCGCGGTATTTTTCCTCCAGAGATTCTGCCATGGATCATAAAAAAATTTTTCTCCTTGCACTGGGACATATGTCCTGCGACGTGAACGCACATGCGCTTCCGGCTCTGCTACCGTATCTTGTTACGGCTCACGGCTTCGACTATCAAAGCTGCGGTCTGCTGGCCTTTGCCTACGCCGCGATCTCGTCCCTTATTCAGCCCGTGCTCGGTCTCGTCTCAGACAGGTTCGCCTGCCGCTGGTTCATTCCTCTGGGGGTACTCATCGCCGGATGCAGTTTCGGGGTCACGGGCTTTTTCAGCGAATACTGGCTCATTTTCACGGCTCTCGTCCTCGGCGGTGTAGGTAGTGCTCTGTTTCATCCCGAAGGGGCGCGCTATGCCAATCTCGTTTCGGGAAGTCAGAAAGGGGTGGGCATGAGCATTTTTGCCGTGGGCGGGAATATGGGCATGATCGTTGGGCCTCTGTTCATCCTCCTCGCAGTGGGGGGCGTTCATGCAGGCGGAATGACGGTGGGAGGCTTCGGCCTTCCTGGAACGGCCGTATTCGCCGTGTGGGGATTCGCCATGTCTGTCCTCATCTACGGAAAAATGCTGTCATGGCCGGTCTCGGCCGGAGAGAAAACAAAACGTTCCGTGCAGGACGACGAAGGCTGGAACGACTGGCACGCCTTCGGCATACTCTCAGGGTGTATTTTGGCCCGCGCCAGCGTTGCCATGAGCTTCACCACCTACGTTCCTCTATACTGGCACAGCGTTTTTCATCAGCCGGAACAGGTGGGAAGCATTGTTCTGATCTTCTTCTGCGGACTGTGTATTGTCAGTAATCTGGCGGGCGGGGTTCTTGCCGACCGCTGGGGCTATATCCGTGTCATCCGTTTCTCGTCCTTTGTCCTCCTGGCCGCGACCGCGATTTTCCCGCTCATCACGTCCCCCTGGCTTGCTCTGCTTTTCCTTCTTCCGCTGGCTGTGGCCTTTTTCGGGCCTTTCAGTGCCATCGTTGTGCTTGGACAACGTTACCTCTCAAGAAATATGGGGCTTGCATCGGGCGTCACTCTGGGCATCTCGGTCAGTCTCGGCGGCGCCTTCTCCCCCATTCTCGGCTGGGTGGCGGACAATTTTGGCGGTCTGTCTCCGGCTCTTTTCCTTTTTGTACCGCTGTCCGCCATTGGGGCAGTCTGCTCCTGCTTTCTGAAGGATACGCTGCGGAAGGTGTGATTTTCCGTCCGTGCCGGAGCCGGTTTCACAGACATTCGTTCCGGTTGAGAATACGCAGGGCAGCACTTACCATCTCTGCAAGCCTCCCTTCCTGAAAAAAGGGAAATCCGCGGATGCGAAAAACAGGCGACAGAAAAGGCCGAAATCCAACCAAGGATTCCGGCCTGTGAACATGCAGGAAAGAAAGTTCTTTCCGCAAGGCTGTCTACTTGGGCATGCCTTTACGGGCAAGCGCGCGCTTTTCCCAAAGCTTCATATCCTTCATCTTCTGACGGCGGGCGCGCTGAAGCTCTTTGCAGGTAAGCGGGGTCCCCTTCTTGAGGCCCCACTTTTCGCGATAGGACACAGCATCAAGCCCATGCAGAGCCAAATGCTTCTTCGTGATAACCTTGAAAGTTTTGCCGCACTCAAGGCAGACAATGCTTTTTTCCTTGATGGAGCGCTTGGCGTCCTGCACAGGCGCTTCGGCTACGGCGCAGACTTCCTCAACTTCTTCGGTGCAGTCCAGCTTTTTCAGCTTGCCGGCCAAAGAAGCGATCATCTGCTCCATTTCATCTTCCTGCATGATACGTACCGAGGCCTGGGCTTTAACTAGTTCTATAGCATGTTTCAGATAGTCTTCCATAGCACTCTCCTTTAATAAGAATTTCTTCTCGAATTAAGCCAAACGACAAATTCTGTCAATTTAAAACAGGATTAATTGGAAAAAATTAATAAGAAAAAAAGAAAAATATTCTTCCCGTGGTTCATGATGGATCAGGGCTTTTTTCTGAAAAATAATAAGAAGGTCCAATACGTTGTTGCAGGCTGAGACTCTCTGGTATTTTCTGGACTGGCAAACCTCCAAATTTTTTGGAGCAAATCGTTACAAAAATGGTTTGTCTGCAGGACTTCTGTTGTGCGGGCTGAACTATTCACGGAGCGGGCGAATCGTGAAGATTTAAAGACGGTGCAACACCTGAAAAAATCAGAGAGCGGTATAGGCGCTCAGAACAAATCACGTGAAATATTAAGCTGAAAAGCCCAGCAGTACACCTGGATGACGGCCATACATGAATCAAGCCCTTTGGCGTACCGTGTCACCACGCATCGAGCACGTTTCTCTGATAATTTTTTCTGCCCATTCCATCAATCTTGTAACTGCAGGCAACGGTGACAACACCCGCTGCCGAAGTGTCACAAGGGGTACGGCAGACGCCCCTTGAAGTCTGCTCTGTCCCCAAGAGCACGGCGTGCGCCGTGGTCAGGAAGCGCCTCTGTGGTCCGCTAGAGAAGCTCAAACCATGCGCCAAAGTATACGGCGCAACACAGCAAAACTATATGGGGAAAGACAAAAAGCCGGGGTATGGCCTTCCGTAGTTCGCTTCAGGCGAAAGCTGATACACCATAACTCTGAGCGGGAAAGGTAAGGCCGATCACTCTCTCCAAGACCACAGGTCGGTATTTTCTGAACTTTACGACGGAAACGGTTCACTTTCCGCCGTTCAGCTGTCCTTCCAACTCCGTGAGAGCGTCTTCCAGCTTCTCGCTAAGAGCGTTGGCTGTGCGGGGATCCCAGTTCGCAAGGGCGTTCCTCATCTCGGCGAGACGAGTCGTCACCGTCTGTACACAAAGATCAAGACGCTGCTTCTGCTCATCGGACAGGTCGCTGAAGCGGATGGCGTCTGACAGATATTCCGCAAGCTCGATAACGCCATGCTTCAGACCGACAGGCCCCCAACGGTCGAGCTGTGCCCAGACCAGTTCAGCAAGCTGCGGCCAGGCTCTGACGACCTCGTCTTCATTATACGTCCAGGCACTCACGCGGATCTGAAGAATCCTGCCCACGGCTACTCCCCATCGCTCCATTCCCGCTCCACGCGGGAGATGACGTCTTCCACGGACTCTTCCTGTTCGGGAGGGCAGACAACGATAAGCGGCGCTCCCGCATCCACATTCCTGTTCTGGTCGAAGCAGACTTCGTAAATGATGCCGGAAGGTCCGGCGTAGCAAAGGGGCGCTTCCCGCTTCATACGGGATACAATGAACAGCTCCATGCCCTCCTGCACGGACACCGTACGGCAGCCGAGGATTTTGACCTTCTTGTCCACGTCCGGAGCAAAGTAGTATCTGGCCCGTTCCGGGGCGCAAAAAGTGTACAGGCTCTCCATGAGAAGTCTGCTTATCACTTCCTGACGGGTGAGATAGTGGCGAACCAGCGCCAGCATCGTACCTGCCTCCACAAAGGTTCCGTCAAGCTCACGGCAGACCTTTCGGAGTATGCCACGTTCCGCCGTCACAATATTCCGGGGGTTGCGCTCGCGGGTGATGGTAGCGATGTGCGTACCGGGAATCTCCTGCCACTCTCCCGTGGGGCCGAAGACTTCGCTTCCTTCCTCCACGTCCGAGAACTGAACCACGCCGGTGTGCGGAGCCACGACCGCCTTTTCCGTATAGGGAGCGGCCTTGAGTTCCGCCATGACTTCAGCGATATCTCTCATACCCTTCCTCTAGCGGTAATAAAGGTTGCGGCCGCCCATGGTCTCGATGGCCTGGCACAGGTTGGCGCGCACGTCACGGCGATCCCAGACGCCCTGAATATGCCCGCGGGACAGCGCATGATAACAGTTGTGATGGTTCGGCGGCACATCGATCCCCGTGGTATTCTTGATAACGCCCGGCCCGGCAAAGCCAATGCTGGAAGAGCGAATGGCAAACTGGTAGAAGGCACAGCCCAGAAAACTGGCCACCGGGCCGCCATAGGACTTGGTATCGTACAGCACGAGGTAGAGACCGCCCGCTTCAATGTAGCGGCGCACGGCCACGGTGCAGCGAGGCATCTGGATAACGCCGTGCGTACCTTCCTGAATGCGTATGCCGGCCGTCCCATGGCAATAAACAATGAACGGGCAGCGCTTGCGCCGCGCCCTGTCCGCCGCAGCCACAAACTTGGCCCCTTCCGCCACACCAACGGATCCACCTCGAAACGAACCGGCCAGAATGGCCACAACAACCTGAATGCCTTCAAGTCGCGCCTCAAAGGTGATGCAGGCGCTCTTCAACCCTGTCTTTTTTCTGGCCGCAGCGAGCTTTTCGTCAAATCCCGGGAAGCGCAGCGGATTGCCAGACTCGACTTCGGTGTTGAACTCATAGAGGGAGTCCTTGTCGAAGCAATTGTTCATCACCCATTGGTATTCCATGGGAAAGTGATGCCCGCACGAGGAACAGACGCCCGCGAATTCGTTATAGAGGTCGAAGGCCCACATATCCATGCAGCCACGCCGCGCGGCATAGGGACAGGTGACAGCTCGGTCTTCCCTTGCCTTTTCGCTGACCCAGGCCCAGCCACGCTCGTCCTCCGACCATTCGGAAAGCGAAGTCAGCTCCTCTTCGGCAGCCAGTTCCTGTGCTTCCTGCCGCTTCCATGTACGCAAAAGGCGCATCTTGAACATATCCCATTCGGAGCCGAGTTCTTCGAACAGATTCCTGATGGTGCGGCGGTTGCGGTGATAGAAGTCATAGATAAGCCGGTTGTAGATCTCCCACCACTGTTCAGACCAGGCATCACCCAGACGTCCGGCAACGGAACGGTTGTTCTTGCAGACGCTGTGGGAAGCCTTGATGAACTTGTTCTGGCGCATTTCCACAAGGCGCTGGCGGGCGGCCCGGGACAAATCCCAGCGAACGTAGAACTCGTCCAGATTCAGTTCCCGGTCGTGCAGGCGGTGCAGTGCGGCTGCACGCAAGGGCGCGAATCCGCGCGCCCTGAGTACGACTTCATCCGTGGCCCGCAGCACTTCCTGACGTAGTGTGCGGAAGAACTCGTAGTGGTAGGGCCTTGCGCCCAGCACTGGTTCCTGAATGATTTTGTCGATATAGCCGAACTTCAGATTGTCCTCGGCCGTGAGATGCAGATTTTCGGCACAGCGCTCCACAAGCTCCGCAGAAGCACGCTCTCCATTGCGCAGCCGCCCTTCGATAGCAGCGGCTCCTTCGGGCGAGATAACCGAATAATAGCCATGGGAGAGCATAAGACGCCGATCAGCGAGAGAAACGGCCTCCGCCCCGCCGGACCCCCCTTCGGAAAAAACGGCAATGATGGGCACGGTCAGCCCGGCCATTTCATAGATATTGCGAGCGATCTGCTGCGCTGCGCCCGGGTATTCCTCCAGCGGATACCCCCCCGGAGTGAAGACGTAGGCGTGGATCGGGATGCCTTCGGTTTCGGCCACGCCCATGTAATGCTTGGCCTTGGCGTTGCCCCAGGGCTTGGCCGATCCGCCGTTGCGGAACTCCTCGCCGTGCCCCTTTTCATGCCCGATGACCAGTACCGGCTGATGGTACACCTGGCCGCCGCGCTTGCGGGTGATATAGGCGCGGGCGATGAGCATGGCCGGATCGATGGTGTGTTCGTCCTGTCCGCCTATCTCGGTGTAGTTGTCATACACATTTTCAAGGATGTCGCGCAGGCAGATACGCTGGGGATGGCGCACAATGCGCACCTTATCCATCGGAGTGAGCTTGTCTTCCAGCTTGCACTCAATAAAGAAGAACAAGTCTTCAAGTGCCTCCAGTCCGGCTCCGGACTCTTCCCCGGAAGCGTTCTCTGCCGCGGCCTGTGCTTCGTCGAGACGGGTCTGAAGCAGGGCCAGCTCCTCCTCGTGCTTGCCGGGAAAAATATCCCGAAGGTAGCTCAGGCGTTCGGAGAGCTGATGCAGCCTTTTTGCGAATTCTGACATATAGGATTCCCTTCCCAGACGCGTCCGGAGGGTCAAAATCGGAGCATCTGCCCCGTCTTGTTCTTCAAAAATTCCACGTTGGAGCGCAGAGGTTCGCCCCTGCCATCGTGACCTTCGAGCCGGAGATGCCCAAGAAAATCCAGACCACGGGCGCCGGCCTCTTCAAGATCCTTGCCCCAGACTATGGCCAAAGCCAGATTCGGGTCAAATTCCGTGGGAATGGTGTAAGGAGCATCGGCAGTTACCGGAGGAACATGCGTATGCAGGGAGAGCCATTCCGCGTCCGTCCAGTCGAAGCGGTCAATGTCGCCCACCCAGGGCGCAAAGCCGCTGTCGGGGTCTTCGGCAATGAGGCGATATTCCACGCCCACACCGCGGAAGGTAATGTCGCTCTGACTGTACCCCAGAGGCTCGCCTAAAGCGGTACGGATCTGCTCGGCGATGAGATCCACAGGCTGACCCTTCACACGACTGATGGCAGCAGACACGCCGTTTTCCACCTGGATACGGGTGTTCACCTCCATGAGGAAAGGCTGTCCGTCGCGAGTGACCACCCATTCCCAAGTACCCACGCTGTCGTAGCCTACCTTGCGGGCCATTTTCAGAGAATGCTGAACAATCTCGTCCAGCAGCGCGGCGGCATCGAACCGATACTCGACGGATGAGGGGTCAAAGCCGGGTGCCACTTCCAGCCGTTTCTGGCGACCGGTGGATTGGATGGAACAGTTACGTGTGCCGAAATGCACGGGATGACGCCCGCGGCGGTCCGAGAGTATCTGCACTTCCAGATGATTGAAGTCCATGATGCGCTGCTCGATAAGCACACCATCGTCCTTGAACTGGCGCATAGCATAATTGCGTATACGGCGGTAGACCTGCCGGAACAGGTCGAGGTCGTGGACTTCCTCTATACCCATGCCTCCGCCTCCGGCCGAAGCCTTCACCAGAACCACAGGCCGGGCTATGCCCTGCTGCGACTGATAGTCGAACAGGGAACGTGCCACCTTTTCGGCCTCCATCTCGTCGTAGATGGGTCTGTCGGAACCGGGAACCGTGGGCACACCGAGGCTTCGCGCCAGACGCTTGGTATTGATCTTGTCGCCGAGTTCGCGGATGACACGCCAGGAAGGGCCGATGAAGACAAGCTTCCGGCCACGCTCTTCCACACGGCGGGCGAAACGGAAATCTTCGGCGAAAAAGCCGTAGCCGGGATGCACCGCCGTGGCGCCCGCATCATCGGCAACGCTCAGAAGTTCGTTGGCATCGTGATAGGAAGAGATGCGGTAGAGACCGCTCTCGCCTCCCAGCTCTCTGGCCAGGGCCACATGTCCGGAGCAGACGTCCTCCGCGGTGTAGACGCAGACAAAATCCAGCCCCAGCTTTCTGCACGCCCGAAGGATGCGAACCGCTATCTCACCGCGGTTGGCAATAAGCACCTTATGCTGCTGTATATTCACGCCGTTTCCTTGCATACGGGGGGGGAAAGGGCCTTTAAAAGACCATCGTTGAAAAAAGCAGGACGACTCTCTCCTTCGCCCTACTTGGCATTCAGCCCAAAGGCAGAAGCTCCGAAACTCCGGAAGATACGTCAATGCCGGACATTGCCCATTCCCTGAGATACGGGGGAACCAGCTCGAAGTTCTCTTGGCATTATAACCCGTACGCCGAAAGAATCAAGCCCCCGGCAAGAGCGCTTATACCAAGTCCTGAACAACACGTTATCCTATTGAATTAACAGTTTCTTTGTCAATGATGCGTACAGACGGCAAAAGGCGGCTCACCCCTTCTCCCACGCGCAGATGCCCCCGTCCGCTTGCATTATCGCCCTGTTTTTCTTATATTGAACGACCGCGCCTCTTCCGTCCTCCCTGCCGGAGGCTCCGTACCGCGACGTCTTATTTTTCCGAACGTATCCATAATATCTGGAAGGAACTGACTGTGAGTCCTCTCGCCCGTAACGAATCCTTACGCAATATCGCCATCATCGCTCATGTCGACCACGGTAAGACCACGCTGGTCGACGGTCTTTTCAAACAGAGCGGCATGTTCAGAGCCGATCAGGTGGTGGACGACCGCCTTATGGACAGCATGGAGCTGGAACGTGAACGCGGCATCACTATCTCCGCAAAAAACTGCGCTGTCGCCTGGAAAGGTGTGCGCATTAACATCCTTGACACGCCCGGACACGCCGACTTCGGCGGCGAGGTGGAACGCGCACTGTCCATGGTGGACGGCGTCATTCTTCTGGTTGACGCCTCGGAAGGCCCTCTGCCCCAGACCCGTTTCGTGCTGCGCAAGGCCCTCGGACTCGACCTGCCCGTCATCGTGGTACTGAACAAGATCGACCGCAAGGACGCCCGCGCCGAAGAAGTGCTTAACGAAGTCTACGACCTGTTCATCGACCTCGACGCCAACGAAGCGCAGCTTGAATTTCCCGTACTGTACGCCATCGGCCGCGACGCCGTGGCCATGAACAGCCTGAACGACGAGCGCAGGGATCTTTCCCCGCTCTTCGATGCCATTCTTAAGTATATCCCTGCACCTTCCTACGACCCTGAGCAACCCTTCCACATGCTCGTGACCGACCTTGACTACTCGGACTATCTCGGTCGTCTGGCCGTGGGGCGCATACGCAACGGCCACGCGCACACCAAGGATTCCCTGGTCTGCATCGGCGAGGACGGCGTACCCCGCCCCCTGCGCGCCACGCGCTTCCAGGTCTATCAGGGCAAGAACATGATCGACGTGAACGAAGTGGACGCCGGAGACATTGTGGTTATGGCCGGTATCGAGGACGTGACCATCGGTGACACCATCTGCACCGCAGCCGACCCTTCGCCCCTGCCGCGCATCAAGGTGGACGATCCCACGGTAGCCATGCGCATCGGCATCAACACTTCTCCGCTCGCCGGCCGTGAGGGAAAGATCGTGCAGTCCCGCAAAATCCGCGAACGACTTGACCGGGAAGCCCTGCGCAACGTGTCCATCCATGTGGAAGACGCCGAGGATCGCGATGCCTACCTCGTCAAGGGCCGGGGTGAATTTCAGATGGCCATTCTGGTGGAGACCATGCGCCGCGAGGGTTTTGAACTTACCGTAGGACGCCCGGAAGTCATCTTCAAGGAAGTGGACGGTCAGAAATACGAGCCCATCGAAGAGCTGTCCGTAGACTGTGACGAAGAATACATGGGCGTGGTTACAGAAAAAGTCACCTTCCGCAAGGGCCGCATGAGCAACTGCATCAACAATGGCACGGGGCGGGTGCGCCTCACCTTCTCCGTACCGGCGCGCGGACTTATCGGCTACCGCGACGAGTTCCTCACAGACACCAAAGGCACCGGCATCATGAGTTCAACCTTCAGCGGCTACGAACCGTACCGCGGCGACTTCCTGACCCGTATGACGGGTTCGCTCATCGCCGACCGCCCCGGCAATGCCGTGGCCTACGCCCTTTACAACCTCGAACCCCGAGGAGCACTCTTCGTGAAACCTGGCGACCCCGTCTACGAAGGCATGATCGTGGGCGAACACAACCGTGACAACGACATTGATGTCAATGCCACCAAGGAGAAAAAACTTACCAACCTCCGCGCCGCGGGCAAGGACGAGAACATCATCCTCACCCCTGTCCGCCCCATGCCGCTGGAACGCTGCCTGAACTTTATGCGCGAAGACGAAATGCTGGAGGTCACACCGCTGTCCCTGCGCCTGCGCAAGGCCGTACTCTCATCCACGGAACGCTATCGCATGGGCGGAGGACGCAAACGCATCTGAGCTGCCCGTACGAGAACGCATAAGGGATGGAAGCTCTCCGTTCCTTTCTTCCGATGTCCGCCCGGGATTCGACAGTTGACATTCTCTCCGCGAGACCGTCATGACTTTTTCCAGCCGCCGCTCCCAGCTTTTTCTCATCTACCTTCTGGCCTTCGTCTGTGCCGTGGGCAACCCCATTGTTGTGCCGAACCTTCCTTTTATTATGGAAGAATTTCGGCTCACGGCCATCGAAATGGGGCTGGTCATTTCCCTGTTCGCCCTGCCAGGTGCCATCATCATCCCGCTCTACGGCGTACTCTGTGACAGAATTGGCCGCAGACCCATGCTCATCATGTGCCTGCTGACCTGCATTCTCGGATCCCTGTTCTCCTATTACGCCCCCAGCTTTTCCTGGCTGCTCGTCGGCCGTATGCTTCAGGGGCTTTCCTTCACGCCGCTGGAGGCGCTGAGCAACACTCTGGCCAGCGACCTCTTCGAGGGGGAAGCCCGCCTGAAATGCATCGCCCGCTGTACCAGCATCCAGTACTTCAGCGTGGCCATAACCCCGCTCATCGTTACAAGCCTCACCTCTTGGGCCGGCTGGCGTGTAGGCTTCGCCTTTTCCACCGCCCTGGCGGGCACAGCGCTGTTTCTCTGCCTGCCTATCCGCATTGCGTACAGGTCGCCGGAAAACGTCACTTTCCGCAAATATGGCAGTCATATCCGGCAAATTCTGACTTCGTTCCGCGTACTTTCGCTCTTCTCGGTGCGCATCGCCGTAGCCTTCATTATTTTCGGCGTCGTCTATCCACACTTTGCCCTGCTGCTCACCATGCGTCTCGGTGTTCCAGCTGAAGAGACGGGCTTCACATACTCCGGATACGCTATCGGCATGTTCCTCGGTGCGTTGTTCATTCCCCTGGTCATACGCTGGTTCAAGCCCCGCACGATTGGATTTGTGGGCGGTCTTCAGCTCAGCGCCGCCACCGTCATCCTGTTTTTGGCCGAAAATTCCTTCCACGTTTTTATCGCCCTCCTGCTCATCGGAACCGGAAGCGGGATGCTCACCTCCTGCTGTGCGGGACATGTGTCCCTTGCCTCCTCGCCCGACACCCGTGGTTCCATCATGTCGGCTTATTCCACAATTTTCCGCATGGGGCAGACCGTGGCGCCTCTTCTCTTTGGCATGATCTTCCAGTCAGGCGGGTTCGAGGGACTGCTCGGAGCCTGCTTTGCAGTGACCCTGTTCCTGATGGGCATGGCCGGATATTCCTTCTCCTACGCAGACCGCATCGAACACCAGGCTGACACACGGCAGCATGGTGATAGCTTCAGCTCTTAAAACGGAGGCGGCGCACAGCCGCCGGCTCAGACTAGCTCTCCTTTGAACGATTCGCCTTTTGATCCGATGCATCCTTGAGCTTTTCCGCACTGACGCCAGGAAAACTGCCAAGTGCATGGCATTGCAGAAGTCGCAGGTGCTGTCCGGAAAGCTCGCCTTTGTCCTGCCACTTTTTCGGGAGCCTGACACGGCTCATGACAATCCAGTCACGCCTGGCAGCTGGTTCCCAGTCTGTGCCGCCGTCCGCGCAGGCCAGCTTCCAAAACTCATGCCACAGCCCTGCCTTACCCAGGCTAACCAAAAGGTCGCGGCGTGTACCAACGCGAAGCGTACCGTAGATGCCTCCTTTCATGTGCAGTTCCGTGCCAGTCATCCCTGCACGGAGATAACGCTTCGGGACACCGATCCGTTCTCCAAGAACGCGTACGAGTTCCACTCCTCTGTGCTCGTGACCGTAGTGATGTGGCAGAAGCGCAGGCTCCGTAACCGTTTTGCCCAGGTCGTGACAGAGGGCCATCCATACCGTCAGCGGATTTCCGGCGCAGCGATCCATCACAGTCAGCGTGTGCTCGAAAAGCGAATCATCGTGCCACGGGCGTGGCCCCGCTGGAATATTCGGAGCCGGAACAATTTCGGAAAACCATGGTTGCAGCCCTCCGATACTCTGAAGCACCGTAAAAAACCGCGACGGCCTGGCCGCGGCCATCGCCTTCATGAGTTCCTGGCACACCCGTTCGCGGGGAAGCACGGCCAGGCGATCTCGGCGCTCGTTGCAAAAGCTGCGCAGCGCCTCAAGAGACTCGCCGTCCAGATCAAAATCGGGAAACATGGCCGCAAAACGCGCCGCACGGAAGACACGAAGCGGATCCTGCTCCAGGACTTCGGGTGAAGACAGGCGCAGGACTCCTGCACACAGGTCTTCAAGAAAACGAGGATGGCAGAACAGGCATCCGCGGGCATCGATGGCCGCAGCATTGACAGTAAGATCGCGGCGCAGCATGTCTTCTTCCAGGCTGCCCTGAAGCTCCGTACATTCCAGACCTCCGGCAAGCAGAACTTCCGGGCTGCCGCCCGTGTTGCGATAATGAGGAAAAACCTGTAAAAAAGCCTCACCACCACCCGCAAAAGAAACATCCAGATCCCTCACGGAATTTCCCAGCAAGAGATCACGCACCGCTCCGCCAACGACAAACCACTCTATCATGTCCGAATCCGCCGTTATCCGTTTTCTTTATCAGGGGCTGTCCTCTTCTGAAACCGTGGTCGCAGAGCCGTGGACTCTCCCAGAACTGGACGCCTCGCCGCTGTCACCCGAAGCCAGTGCGTCCGCATGGACACCCGGCGAACAAAACGGCGTGGTCTGGCTCGAAGAACATCCCATGCCGGGCCTGCCCGCTCCACTCTACGTCACCGGGGCTTGTTCCTCAACCCTTGACGTGGCGAGATTCCTCGGCGAACGTGACTGCCTCCCTGAATGGGGTTCGGTACTCTCCCTCCGGCAGACAGCCGGGCGCGGGCAGATGCGCCGAAACTGGGTCTCTCCCCCGGGCAATCTCTACGCTGCCCTGCGCCTCCCGCTGGAAGGGCCGTTCCTGACTTGTGCCGCTGCCCCCGCCATCGGCGCACTGCTGGCCGCAGCTCTGAACGCTCTCGGCTTTGCCGTGGCACTCAAATGGCCCAACGACCTCATGGACATTTCTGCGCCCGTCCCTCGCGGCAAAACTCCACGCAGAAACGACGCCCGCAAGGTAGGCGGCATTCTTCTGGAACAACGAGGAGACATACTCACTGCGGGCATCGGCATAAACGTGGCGAACTGCCCTCCCGAAACGGCGCTGCGGGACGGCGCGGCCTTCTGTGCAGGAACGCTTGCGCTTCGCGAAACGTCATGGCGCGAAACTTCGGACGCCCCCAGCCTTTCTTTGCCACAGACTGGAAATATTTTCACATTCTGGTTACAGCTTGCCGCTGCGCTTTTTTCTTGCTATGAAAAAAGGACAAGCCCTGATACATGGTGGCTGCCCCTTGCAGAGCGGCATCTGGCCTTCCGTGGCTGTCGTTTTGTCCTTTCCGACGCCATCCCGGAAAACGACGCCATATCCAGGTCTCCTTGTGAAGGCATAGTCGAAAGCATCACGCCTTCGGGCGCGCTTCTTTTAAAAACTGAACACGGATCCGAGAGCTTCCTTGGAGGTTCCCTGCTCCCTGCGAACGGGGATCTCCCTTCCAACCGGAGTTAACATGGCTGCAAAGACAATGGAACAGGTTCAGGCCGAGCTTGCGGGGAAACCCATCCTCGTAGCCAACCGCGGTATTCCCGCCCGGCGTATCTGCCGCGCCATACGCGAACGCTTCAACGGCATCGCCGTTATGACGGCTACGGATGTTGACAAGACGTCTCCCGCGGCCTCTTCCGCTCAGGAACTCATGCTTCTGGGCTCTGACCCCACAGCCTACCTCGACCTTGATCTCATCATCAGCAAGGCCAAGGCCCGCGGCATCGTGGGCATACATCCCGGCTGGGGATTCGCCTCTGAAGACGACAGCTTCCCCCGCAAATGCGCCGAGTCCGGCATCGTCTTCATTGGCTCAACCTGCGAATCCATGAACCGCCTGGGCAACAAGGTGCAGGCCCGCACCCTCGCCACGCAGCTTGGCATTCCGGTCGTGCCCGGTTCCGATGGCGCCGTGGATATTGAAGGCGCGCGCAAGATCATCAAGAATATCGGCCTGCCCGTCATGCTCAAGGCCGAAGGCGGCGGCGGCGGGCGAGGCATCTTCGTCATCCGCACCCTGCACGAACTGGAAGACGCCTTTGTAAAGGCCTCCACCATGGCCGAAGCATCTTTCGGCAACCCCCGCCTCTTTGTCGAGCGCTATCTGGAAAACGTGCGCCACATTGAGATTCAGGTCATCGCCGACATGTACGGCAACGTCTTCGCCTTTGATGAGCGCGACTGTACCGTGCAGCGCAACCATCAGAAACTCATTGAGATCACGCCTTCGCCCTGGCCGCGCATGACGAAGGAGCTGCGTGAAAAGCTCAAGGACTACGCCTGCCGGCTGGTCAAGGCCGTCAACTACTACTCTCTGGCCACGGTGGAATTTCTGGTCACGCCGGACGGCACCCCCTACATGATTGAGGTCAACACCCGCCTTCAGGTAGAGCACGGCATCACGGAAAGCCGCTACAGCATAGACCTTGTGGAGGCACAGATCGCCATCGCCTTCGGTGCGAAACTGCCGTTCACGGAAGAGAACACCGAGCCGCAGAACTGGGCCATGCAGGTACGCGTCAACTGCGAGGATCCTCAGAAGAACTTCGCTCCCAACTGCGGCCGCATCACCCGCTACGTCTCCCCCGGCGGTCCCGGCATCCGCATGGACTCCAACCTCTGCGCGGGCTACGACTTCCCCTCTAACTACGACTCGGCAGGTTCCCTGCTCATCGCTTTCGGGCGCAGCTGGGATCGTATCCTGGGCATCATGAAGCGCGCCCTGGAAGAATACACCATTTCGGGCATCAAGACGACGCTGCCTTTCTACAGACACATCCTCGACATCCCGCAGTTCCGAGCCGCAGAGTTCGACACTAACTTCGTGGCCAACACACCGGAGCTCTTCGACTATCAGGATCTGGCTCCCGAAGGCGAACGCCTGACCCATCTTGTGGCGGAGATCTCGGCCAAGGGCTATAACCCCTACGTCATGCTCGGAGAATACCGCAGTTCAGACACGCCCCGCATGCCCGAATTCTCGCCCGTGCTGCCGCGCATCTCCGGGGCTGATCTCTATGCGCCCAGCCCCTACCCGCATACGCGGGACGAACTCCTCGCCTTCCTGCGCGATTCCAAAGCCGTACACTTCACGGACACCACGACCCGCGACATGACGCAGTCCAACACGGGCAACCGCTTCCGTCTGGCGGAAGACGCGCTTGTCGGGCCGTATCTGGATTCCTGCAACTTCTTCTCTCTGGAGAACGGCGGCGGCGCCCACTTCCATGTGGCCATGATGGCCAACATGACCTATCCCTTCACCGAAGCGCAGGCATGGAACCGCTTCGCCCCAAAAACGCTCAAGCAGATACTGGTTCGCTCGACCAACGTGCTCGGCTACACGCCCCAGCCCCGCAATCTCATGAACATCACCGGCGAAATGATCTGCGACAACTATCAGATCATCCGCTGCTTCGACTTCCTCAACGACATGCGCAACATGCGTCCCATCGCGGAAGTCGTGCTCTCGCGCAAGGACGTTGTGTTTGAGCCGGCACTGTCCATCTCCGTGGCCGATGGTTTCGACGTGGATCACTATCTCGACGTCACTGCTGCAACCCTTGACATGGTCGGCAAACTTGCCGGCTGCACTCAGAAGGACGCTTCCCGGCTCATCATCCTGGGTCTGAAAGACATGGCCGGCATCTGCCCGCCTTCGTTCATCAGCCATCTGGTCGCGGCTCTGCGCAAGCGCTGGCCATCGCTGGTACTCCATTACCACCGGCACGCCACGGACGGGCTTTTCGTTCCTGCTGTGGGAGCGGCGGCCAAGGCGGGCGCGCAGATCGTAGATACCGGCCTCGGCGCAAGCGTACGTACCTACGGACAGGGTGATGTCCTGGCGACTGTGGCCTACATGGAAAACGAGCTGGGACTCAAGACCCTCGTCAACAAGGACATGATCGAACAGGCCAACTTCGTGCTCAAGCAGATCATGCCCTACTACGACCGCTACTGCACCCCCTACTTCCAGGGAACCGACTATACGGCCGTACGCCACTGTATGCCCGGCGGCGCGACTTCCTCCTCTCAGGAAGGCGCCATGAAGCAGGGCTACATCCAGCTTCTGCCCTATATGCTGCGTTTCCTGGCGGCCATCCGCAAAATTGTGCGCTATCATGACGTGACCCCAGGTTCCCAGATCACCTGGAACACCGCGTTTCTGGCCGTGACCAACGCCTTCAAGCGCGGCGGTGAAAAGGGTGTGCAACATCTGCTCAAGATTGCCGAAAAAGCGGCCGTCACCCCTGAAGAAGAAGTCGACGATGCACTCAGGGATCAGCGGCTGGAGATCTACCAGGACTGCAATGACGCCTTCCGCAATCTGCTCCTCGGCAAATTCGGACGTCTCCCCCTGGGCTTCCCGCCAGACTGGGTGTATGAAAGCGCCTTCGGCAGCGCTGAATACCGCTCCGCCCTCGCCAACAGGACGGAAGACTGCCCCCTTGACCACCTCAAGGACGTCAACGTGGAGACTGAGGCAAAAGCCTGCGCCGGCATCCTCAAACAGACGCCGAACGACGAAGAGCTGGTCATGTACCTGAACCACCCCGGTGACGCCGTCAAGACCATGAAATTCGTCAAAAGGTTCGGCGACCCCAACCGTCTGCCCCTGCATGTGTGGTTCGAAGGGCTGAGCCTGGGACAGGAACTCCAGTTCACGGATTCCAGCGGCAAGCCGCACAAAATGACCATACAGCGCATGACACCCGTCACGGACAGCGGCACGGTGGTGGTGCGCTACAACTATGACTCCATGGTGATGACCTGCGAAGTCAAGGTCTCCGAAGCGCACTTGCAGCACAGTGAAGTTCCCATGGCCGACCCGGACAACAAGTACCATGTGGCCGCGCCCTCCAACGGCGACCTGTGGGTGGTGTATGTGAAGCCCGGCAGCATTGTGAAGGCCGGAGACGAGATCTTCAACATCTCCATTATGAAACAGGAGAAAGCCGTCCTCGCCCCGGTGGACGGTGTGGTCAAGCGCGTACTCAAGGCTGCCGACTACCAGGCCACCCGCAAGATGGTTCCTGTGCGCGAAGGCGAACTCATCGTTGAACTTGCTCCCTGCCCCACGGTGTGCGCGAACCCCGAATGCGGCAAGCCCCTGCCCGCCGGCGCGGCAAACTTCTGCCCGTGGTGCGGACACAAAATCAAAAAGTAAACGCCCGCTCTGCGGACAGTATGAAAAGGCCGCCTCCTTCTTCGGGAGACGGCCTTTCTGGTATCAAACAGCAAACTGCCTCGCGGCAGTGTATTCGGGGCAGTGGCTCAAAACAGGGAAAGCGCGTAGAGCACCATATCCAGTACCGAAGTGTAGCGGGTGAAGTCATCGGGAATCTGAAAAATGGCATCTCCTGATTGCTCCGCCGTAATATTGTCCAACCAGGCGCTGGAGGCGTAAGTTTCTCTGGTCTCGTCCACCAAGACGCGCAGGGGAAGGGGAGCAAACGCCTCGTTTTCCCAGACTTCCATCGTCACGCGGCGCTGACTGCCCATGAGGGTGAACTGAAAGACACTGCGGCTCCTGTTCGCCGCGTACCCCTTCCAGCTCCCGCGGCTCAGGGGCGCACGCTCGACTTCTTCGGCGGACATCAATCCCATGCTCTGGGGCATCACCGCCGCCGAAACACTTTTGACAAGCTCTCGCCAGTCGCGGGCATCTCCGGACACAGGAATGTCCACATAGGCTTTGAGCACCAGGGAAAGAACCGAAAGCCGCTTTGCCTCTTCATCCAAAATAAAGGAAAATTCACCGGCCCTGCCGAGCTGAACGTCCAGACGGACATAGTGCCCGCTGGCCCTGACCGTTCCGCAGGGCTGCGGGCTTTGTTTCCCCTGCTGAGAGACGACGTCCGCCCGAAAGTCAGCGCGGACGGCGGCATGAGCGGCGTTCACGGGGGTGAGAATCCAGCAGAACAAAAGCAGGAAGCCCCCCCATACCGGCAGCAACCGTTTCATAACCGGCCCCCTTTGATATCAACCTTGTCCCTGCCGACCACCTGGATCTCGCTCACAGTCTCGGAAATTCCGGCGAAAACATTGCGCCCCACCAGCCGCCAGCGGTACGCACCGGCAGGATACGCAGGAGCAAAGACAAAACTGAAATTCTTCCCGAACAAATCCGCCCAGATGTCCCGGGAATCGAATCGTTGCTGTTCCTGAGCCAGGAAGGGACAGCCCAGGCACAATTCATCGTCGACCGGCTGGATCTCCAGGATCAGATAATCCAGATTTCGGGACGCACCCGAGATCTGCCCCTGAAAGGTCAGGACGCCGTCCACGGTCATTTCCGCCGAAAGCTCTTCAAAGCCAAAGGCTTCACTGCTGCTGTCCGGTATCGGATCGCCTTTGAGCCCACAGCCGGACAGTGCAAAACAGCCAACAAGCACCAGCAGCAATACGAGACGCCCAGCATAGACAAACAAGGATCCTTTCTTCATATATCCTCTCCGGTTCCGCTTTCAGGTGGAACCATCAGACATGGTGTTGCCCTTCTTCGACGAGATGTCAAGATGAATGGGGAAACGTCATTCGGACTTTGGTTCTCCCCACAGCATTTTCCAGTCGGCGAGAAGTTTCAGCGCAGACATGGGCGTCATGCTGTCAATGTCCACCGCGTTCAGAGCTTCCAGAATCGGCGCTTCCTTTGCAGGCGGAGGAGGCGGCGCAGGCTGCGTCTGCCGCGAAACAAGTTCCACTCCCGGCAGAACGGAAACCTCCATCTGAGCCGCACGGGTACGGCTGCGGGCCTTTTCAAGCTGACCGAGTATCTCCCGCGCCCGCTGTACCACCGAAGCGGGGACACCCGCAAGCCGCGCCACCTCAATGCCGTAACTGCGATCGGCGGGGCCGGGGATGAGGCGGCGCAGGAACACGATATCATCGTTCCATTCACGGATGGCAATGTTCATATTGTACACGCCGGGTATGCTGTTCGCCAGTGACGTGAGCTCATGGTAATGCGTGGCAAAAAGCGTGCGTATGCTGCCTCCGGCCCGTCGCGCAAGCTCCTCAACCACGGCCCAGGCCAGCGCCAGCCCGTCAAAGGTACTCGTGCCGCGGCCTATCTCGTCGAGTATGACCAGGCTGCGTTTTCCCGACTGACGCAGGATACGGGCCGTCTCCATCATTTCCACCATGAAGGTGCTCTGCCCCTGAGACAGATTGTCCGAGGCTCCCACTCGGGAAAAGATCCGATCCGTCAGGCCCAGTTCCGCGCTCAAGGCCGGAACAAAGGAACCCATCTGGGCCATGATGACGATGAGCGCCGTCTGGCGCAGCACCGTTGATTTTCCGGCCATGTTCGGACCGGTGATGAGGATGAGACGGCGCTTTTCATCCATGACAAGATCATTGGGAATGAACGAGGCCCGGCCGATCATGGACTCCACGACAGGGTGTCTTCCCTGCCGTATATCCAGCCCGCAGCCCTCGTTAATGACAGGCCGCGTCCAGCCGCCCCGGGCCGCTGCTTCCGCCAGCGACTGCCAGTAGTCCAGATGTGCGAGGACGTCGGCCATGAAAACCAGCCGCGGGCGCTCAGCCGCCACCTTTTCACGGAGCTGCTGATAAAGCCGGTATTCCAGGCTCTTGCGCTTTTCCGAGGCGGTGAGCAGTTTCTCTTCCAGCTCCTTGAGCTGCGGCGTGGTAAAACGGTCGCTGTTCGCCAGGCTCTGGCGGCGCTGAAAGTGCGCGGGGACAGTGCCAGTCTGCTGAGCGCGGGTCAGCTCGAAATAGTACCCGAAGACATGGTTGTAGCCCAGCTTCAGCTTGGGCATACTGTTCTTTTCCTGCTCCTCGCGGAGCAGTTCCTGAAGTCTGCTCTCTCCGTGTTCCACCAGATCCAGAAGCTCATCCAGTTCCGCATCGTATCCGGCACGAAAAAGCCCGCCGTCAGTGATCTGCACAGGGAGTTCATCGCACAGGGCGCGCTTCAGCAGCGCGGCGACATCGGCCATCATGTCCCAGCGCCGCACCAGCCGCTGAAGTCCGGCGGGCAGGTCGTCACCCCGGCGCTCTTCCACTGTGGCAAGCTGGCCCGCACGGGGCAGAAGCACGGCATCCAGCACTGCGGAGAGCGAACTCAAACTTTCCCGCAGAGCGGCAAAATCGTGCGGCGAACAGCGGTTCAGGGATATTCTCGTGGACAGGCGCTCCATGTCGTAGACCCGATCCAGCGCCGAGCGCAGCGCCTTTCTGCGGTCATCCCTGTCCTTCAGCAGGGCTACAACATCCTGCGTCATGCGTATGGAGTCCTGAAGGCGCCACGGGCAGCGCATACGCTCTTCGAGAAGCCGCCCTCCCATGGGTGTGCGCGTATGATCCATGACGGCCCACAGAGTGCCGGATCCGCGCTTGCCGTCCAGACGGCGAAAAAGCTCCAGATTGCGTTCCGTCACCTCGTCCAGAATGAGGTAACGCCCTTTTTCCAGAGGTTGAAACGCGCCGAGCTGAACCGGCGTCTGCATCTGCATCTGCCCGAGGTAGGCGACCAAAGCGCCGCAGGCCTGCATGAGTTCCGGGCTTTTTTCCAGCCCCAGGGCGGCGGCTTCCTGGACATGCTGCACGGCAAGCACCCGCGCCTCGGCCTGCTTCAGTTCAAAATGGCTGCGGAACGGCACTCGGACGGCCTGCATTTCCGGAAGCAGTGTCAGGGAAAGAGGCATTTCCCCCCTGTCCGGGATGAGAAGTTCTCTGGGAGCCATCTTCAAGGCCCACTGCTTCAGTTCCTCTTCCCTGGAGGACTGAAGACCGGTCCATGCTCCTGTAGACACGTCCAGCCAGGCAAAGCCGCCGGCCTTCCGCTCCTCATTCCAGAACAGTGCTCCAAGATAGGTATGAGCCTTGGCTTCCAGGTTGGCGTCTTCCAATGCCGTGCCGCTGGTAATCACGCGGGTCACCGCCCGCTTGACCAGCCCCTTGGCCTGCCTGGGATCTTCCATCTGATCGCAGATGGCCACCTTGTAGCCTTTTTCCACAAGCTGGCTCAGGTAGGCTTCGGCAGCATGCCACGGCACGCCGCACATGGGTACGCCGCCTTCATCCCTGCTGCGACTGGTAAGCGCAAGCTGAAGCTCCCGTGCAGCGACTTCGGCATCGTCGAAAAAAAGCTCGTAAAAATCCCCCATGCGGTAGAAAAGCAACGCATCGGGATATTCTTTCTTGATCTCCATGTACTGGCGGTACATGGGAGTCAGTTTCGACTGCGTTTCGCTCATGCTTCCCCAATACGGACACCGAGGGCGGGACACACCACGCCCGTCAGGCACAGTCCAGTTCCGTCCTTTCCGTCCTTGATGTTTCAATCCACAGCCCCCCATCCGCCGCCTGACTCCGCAACCGATGGATAGGGGTCTTACAGACTGCCCTCCCTGAGGGGAGGGCGCACGGAAAAAAGCGCACGACTCCGGAGAGTCATGCGCTTGGCAGAACGCTGTTACTCTGCTTTGGCGGCCTGTTCTGCGGCTTTCATGGCAGCTTCCAGCTTTTCCTTTTCCGCCGTCATCTTTTCAAGCTGCTTGCGAAGAGAGTGCTCGCGGCGGCGGGAGGCAGCAAGGCGGCTGGACAGAGACAAGCGATCCCACAGAAGCATGGCCAGAACCACAACGGCGCCCAAGGCGAAGCAGATGAGCAGGAGAGCGTAGCGCGGCAGCGGCATGGAGGTAAATTCCGGCATGAACATCGGGTCAAACTTCAGAACCACAGAATCAGAAAACGAGGGCTGATTCTGCACGAAAAGCATCATGACCAGGAAAAACAGCAGGATCAGCAGAAAGACTTTGATGTAACGCATGACGTCTCCTCTTGCAGCGGTGCCGTGCGAAGGGTAAAGGTTCAGGCAGATTGCTTTGCCAGATGTGCAAACACAGGCGCCAGACGACGACAGGTATCCTCCAGCGCTTCAGGAATGATGCGGACATCATCAAGAACGGCTATGAAGTTGGAATCGCCATTCCAGCGGGGAACCACATGCATATGCAAGTGCATACCGATACCGGCTCCAGCCGCTTCTCCAAGATTCAGCCCGACATTGATGCCCTGCGGGTGAAGCTCCCGACGCAGTACCCGGCAGGAAAGCCGGACCACTTCCATAAGCTCCGCAGCCTCCTCTTCGGAAAGCTCGGCGATATCGCCGACGTGCCGATAGGGGAGCACCATGAGATGCCCGGAAGCGTAGGGAAAGCGGTTGAGCATAACGAAGACGTGCCTGCCACGGTAGACGATAAGCTTCTCTTCGTCTTCCGCACGGTCTGCGGGAGGGCAGAGTACACAGCCGTCCCTGCTCTTGGGACCAAGAATGTACCGCATCCGCCACGGCGTCCACAGATTCTTCATAGCGCTTACTCCTCGGAGCAATCTAGCACACTCCTTCTTTCCCGGCAAGCACGGTTCCTGGCCGGGCGACCTTTCCCGAAGGCTGCCGGAAAACGGCGGCGCTGGGCAATCCCGCGCCATCTCTGCGGCGTTTGGAGCAGAGACCGAAAACACAGGCAGCGCAGCATCCCCTGGGGAGAGGTTCTCCGTGAAAACGAAAGACGCCTCCCGAAACACGGAAGGCGTCTTTCAGCAGACGGCGAAATTCCTAGAACGTCAGGCGTAATCCCAGGAAGAACTGATGCATCGCCAGGGATTCGGCCTTGAGATTGTATCCACTTACGCCGGTCTCGCCATCGCCGGTGAACAGATAACGGTAGCCAAAATCGGCAGAGATGTTCGATGTGAAGAAGTAGGAACAGCCCACGCCCACCTGCGCGGCAAGAGAATAATCCGTGTCGGAAGCGCTGTAATGCCCAGAGCCGTTATCCAGCGTACCCTTGGTATGGATGGCAGCGAGGCCGACGCCCGCGCCCACATAGGGCGTAAAGTCCATGATGTTGGCGATGTCCCAGTAGGCGTTGGCCATCAGCGTCTGGATCCTGGACTTGCCCGTGGCGCCGCTCACGCTCTTGCTCACACGGCTGTTATAGCCGTATTCCAGTTCCGCACGCAGAGGCAGTCCGTGCATGATGGAAAAATCGTAGCCCCCGGCAACGGAGAAGCCCGCAATGCCGCGGGTGCTGTCCGCGCTGCCCGAACCTGAGGGAGTGGAGAGCGACCAGTCCGTGTTCTGGAATCCGGCAACGAACTTGGGGACGATATAGATGCCCGTATCCCCGGCCTGAGACTGGCAGGGAAGCGCCATAAGCAACGCAAACAGGATGGCGGCAAAAAACTTCTTCATCTTTCTTCTCCTTGGCAACGATAAAAGACAGGCAAACATCAAAGACGCCCGGAAAGCCTCGTACCATTCTTTCTTCTGCATAGGACGCACACGCGATTTCTGTCAAGAGACGCGCCGCAGTTTTCCATCCCCAGCCGGTCCCATGTTCTATCCATCACTCTTTTCCTCCTGAAGGGAAGATGGCAAACCTCAAGGGAACGTTGATGAAAGCGGAGACAAAACGGCCCGTCACTCCACGGTAACGCTTTTGGCAAGGTTGCGCGGCTGATCCACGTCCTTGCCCAGATAGTCCGCCACATGGTAGCTGAAGAGCTGAAGGGCCGGAAGCGCAAGGAAGGAAGCCGCCACGGGGTGCGCCTCGGGCAGAACCCACATTTCCTCCACCTCCAGATCGGGAGCCTTGCCGTCCCGTTCCTGCACCAGCGCGATGACTCTGCCCTGCCGCGCCAGCACTTCCTGAATGTTGGACTTTACCTTGGGGAAAAGCGCGTTGTCCAGCGCCAGCGCAAAGGTAGGAAAGGCGGGATCGATGAGGGCGATGGGCCCGTGCTTCATCTCGCCGGAAGCGTAGCCCTCGGCGTGGATATAGGAAAGTTCCTTGAGCTTGAGCGCCCCTTCCAGCGCCAGTGCATAATATTGTCCGCGCCCCAGATAGAAGAAGCTCCGTGCCGAAGAGAAACGCACGGCCAGGGCTTCGGCCTTCTGCCGCATGGCGGGTAACGCTCCAGCCAGAAGCACGGGAAGCCCCATAATGGCTTCCAGCAACTCCGGATCCGCACAGGCCGGCTGGCGGCGCTGACCGTAATAGAGAGCGATGAGGGCAAGGAGCGTCATCTGGCTGCACATGGCCTTGGTGGAAGCCACGCTGATTTCAGGCCCGGCCTGGGTGTACAGCACCACGTCAGCCTCACGGGCGATGGAGGAGCCAAGCACGTTGCACAGTCCGATGACCTTGCAGCCCTTTTCCCGTGCCAGACGCAGCGCGGCCAGCGTGTCGGCGGTCTCGCCGGACTGACTGATAACCAGCACCATGTCCTGCGGCCGCAGAAGCGGATCGCGGTAGCGAAACTCCGACGCGATATCAAGATCCGTGGGGATGCCGCCTGTATGTTCAAGGAGCTGCCGCCCCCAGAGACCGGCGTTGTACGACGTGCCGCAGGCAACGATGTGCAGGCGTTCCGGCACGGGCAGGCCGTCCAGCTCGCGCAGGCAGACGCGGTGACCGGAAGCGCTCTCCGTGATTCGACCGCTGAGGCAGTCCTGGATGACGCGGGGCTGCTCCATGATTTCCTTCAGCATGAAGTGCCTGTAGCCGTCCTTGGCCGCAGCCTGCATATCCCACGGCACATGGCTGACGGTCTTTTCCACAGGCGAAAGATCGGCCAGGGAGAACACGCTCCAGCGACCGCCCTCGATACGGGCAATCTCGCCGTCTTCCAGAAAGACCACTTCGCGGGTATAGGGCAGGAAAGCCGGAATGTCGGACGCCACAAAGACTTCGCCCGTGCCTACGCCCATGAGCAACGGCGCGGCCATGCGTGCGGCATAGATGACGCCCAGTTCTTCAGGGGCCAGCATGACCACGGCGTAGGCTCCGTGCGCGCGGCGCAGTGCCCGGGCAAAGGCGTCGCCAAGATTGTCCGCCATCCTGCGCTCCTCGCCGATGAGATGGGCCAGAACTTCGGTATCCGTATCGGAAAGGAAGGTGTGCCCGCGGGCCAGAAGCTCGTCCTTGAGTTCCTGAAAATTCTCGATAATGCCGTTATGAATGATGGCGATGCCCCCGCCCTGGGACAGATGCGGGTGAGCGTTCCGTTCCACGGGAAGGCCGTGTGTGGCCCAGCGGGTATGGCCGATACCGGCCGTGGCCAGCATACAGGGAACCTTTTCCAGCTTCTCTTCCAGCGCGGCGAGCTTGCCCGCGGCCTTGACCACCTGAAGATGCGCTCCCTGTTCAAAGGCCACGCCCGCCGAGTCGTAGCCGCGATACTCCAGACGGTGCAGCCCCTCCAGAAGCAGGGGGACGGCGGGCCGATGTCCGCTGTAGCCAATGATGCCGCACATAGCAGGCCTCCTGTGGAAAAGATGCTTCCACTATACCTGGGGAACGGCGCAACGGCAAGCGCCGAACAACGTCCCGTGCCCAGACACGGACGGACACAGGCAGACCTGGAAGGCGCAAGAGAAAAGGCCGCCCGGATGCCGGACGGCCCTTCGTTCACATCAAAGCGGTCAGGAACTACATGACGCCCTGCTCGATCATGCTGTCGGCCACCTTGCGGAAGCCGGCGATGTTGCCGCCCATCACATAGTTGCCGGGCTGACCGAATTCTTCGGCGGTATCATGCGCGGCCTTGAAGATACCGGCCATGATGCCCTTGAGCTTGCCGTCCACCTCGTCGAAGGTCCAGGAGGTCATGCCGGCGTTCTGCTCCATTTCCAGCTGGCTGGTGGCCACGCCGCCGGCGTTGGCGCACTTGGCAGGCCCGTAGCAGATGCCCGCCTTCTGGAACGCGGCCGTGGCTTCCAGTGTGGAAGGCATGTTGGCGCCTTCGCTCACCAGGATGCAGCCCTTGGAGATGAGATTTTTGGCGTCTTCCACGGTAATCTCGTTCTGGGTGGCGCTGGGGAAGGCCAGATCCGTGCCGAAGTTCCAGACGGGATGCTGGTTGGCGGGATAGTCGGCCACGGGAATGTAGGTGGCGTCCTTGCAGAGTTCCGCGTAACGGGTCAGGGACGCGCGCTCCCGTTCCTTGACCTGCTGGAGCACTTCCAGATTGATGCCGGCGGGCTGATAGATGGAACCGCGGGAGTCGGACACGGTGACGGGCCTGGCGCCGAGCTGATAGAGCTTCTGCACGGTGTAGATGGCCACGTTGCCGGAACCGGAAACGGCGGCGGTCTTGCCCTCAATCTCCTTGCCCACGGCCTTCAGCATGTTCTCGGCGAAGTACACGTTGCCGAAGCCGGTGGCTTCGGTACGGGCGAGAGAGCCGCCCCACTTGAGGCCCTTGCCGGTGAGCACACCTTCAAACTTGCCCGTAAGACGCTTGTACTGACCAAAGAGATAGCCGATCTCACGGCCGCCCACACCGATGTCACCGGCGGGAACGTCTTCAAGCGCGCCAACGTAGCGCACGAGCTCGGTCATGAAGGCCTGACAGAAGCGCATGACTTCAGCCTCGGACTTGCCCTTGGGGTCGAAATCAGAACCGCCCTTGGCGCCGCCGATGGCCAGACCGGTGAGGCTGTTCTTGAAGATCTGCTCGAAACCGAGAAACTTGAGTATGCTCTGGTTCACGCTGGGATGGAAGCGCAGGCCGCCCTTGTACGGGCCGATGGCGGAATTGAACTGGATGCGGTAGCCCTTGTTCACCTGCACGCGGCCCTTGTCGTCGGTCCAGGCCACACGAAATTCCACGAGCCGTTCGGGGATCACGATGCGTTCAAGGATGGCGTTGTCCTGATACTTGGATTCCTTGTCGAAGAGAGGCCCCATGGACAGAAGCACCTCTTCCACGGCCTGAAGGAATTCCGGCTGATGGGGATTTTTGGCGCGCACGGATTCGACGACGCTCTGGACATAGCTGTTCATTCTCAAGCTCCTTAAAAAGTGACATGACGATTCAAAAAAACGATGCGGGAGATTTGACATTGAGGCGCATTGGCACAATTTTGTCAAAATCTTATGGTTTCACTCAAAAAACCTGTCCTGAACTACGCCCTTTTCCTGAGAGAATCAATCTTTTTTTGAGACAAAAATGCAATACGGCACTTTCCTTTTTTGCACTCCTTCAGAAAAGTACGGAAGGAATTTTTCCTAGAAAAAATTTTTACCATTATATTTCAATAAATTATAATAAATTTGCAACTTCGCAGTACAGTGCCACCCAAAGGCTGAATACTCACTTTTTTGTCAGAATTCATAATTTTTACAAAATTGTATAACACGGCTGTCCTCTCACGACCTTTCCCGAGGAATTTTTAAGAGTCCTGCCATTGATAACAGGCGGTCTCTCATGGTAGAAAAAAAGCAAGTGTTCCTGCCCACGCACCGTATCCTCAAATATGACCGAATCGGGCAAGTTTTTAGAGCGGATTATGTCTGGGACGGCTCGCACCGTTGTGCTATACTAACACGAAGCAATATTTCTCCCTTCCCCTCTTCCGGGTGCCGCCCCCAAGCTGAAGATCTTCCGCAGGAGGAAGCGGGAGGGGGCGGACGCTCAACCGGAGAAAAAAGAAACATGACATCAGGCGTTGTTTTCGACCACGACCGCAAAGCCCGGATCGGCCTGCCGGAGGCTGTGTTCTGCGAAGGCAAGGATTTTGAGTCCGTGCGTGGACTTCTGGAACGCTTCGGCAGGGGGTCAGGGCATCCCATACTTTTCACCCGTCTGCGCCCTGAAGTCTTCGAACGCATCCCCGAGGAGACGAAAGCGCTGTACAGCTACCACGCGCTTTCCGGCACCGCCTTCGGGGACGCATTGCCCGCCATGGAACGCGGGAGCGTGGCCGTTGTGTCCGCGGGAACTTCCGATGGCCGCGTGACCTGGGAAGCTGCGCGCACCCTGGAATATCTGGGCATACGCCACAAAGTGTTCGAGGACTGCGGTGCTGCGGGCCTGTGGCGGCTCACCCAAAGGCTGGAAGAAATCAACTCGTTCGACGTTATCATCGTTATCGCCGGAATGGACGCAGCGCTGGCGACCATACTCGGCGGACTCACGCCCAGACCGCTGTTCGGCGTCCCCACCTCCGTGGGCTACGGAGTTGCCGAAGGCGGGAAAACCGCGCTGGCGGCCATGCTGGCAAGCTGTGCGCCCGGCATCGGCATCCTGAACATCGACAACGGCTACGGCGCGGCCTGCGCCGCCGCGAGGGTAATACACCTCCTATGAACAACCTTCACACCCAAGAAAGGCACAACCAGGAAAATCACGGTCATGACGGGCACGGCGGCCGGCACACGCCGAACGTGCTCACCATACGCCTGTATTCCGGCTTGTCCGGCGATATGTTTCTGGCCGGACTGCTCCGCATGACAGGACTGAACGGCGATGAAATCCCCGCCATCATGCCCGAACTTTCCGGTGCCGTGAGCCTCGTGCGCAGGGAGATGGGCGGCATTGGCGGCTGGCACGCCGAAGTCTCCCTGCCTCACCAGCACGAACACAGAACGCTCGAGGTCATCGAGTCCCTCATCGCCCAAAGCGGCATGAAGGACGCGGCCAAACGTCTGGCCTGCGACACCTTCACACTGCTGGCCCGCGCCGAAGCGTCCGTCCACGGCAAGGCACCCGGCGAGATACACTTCCACGAAGTCGGCGCGCTGGACAGCATCCTCGACATCTGCCTGACGTGCGAGCTATTCACGCTTCTCGCGCCCGACCGCCTCGTGGTCAGCCCTCTGCCGCTTGCGGACGGCAGCGTCTCCTGCGCCCACGGCGTCCTGCCCGTGCCCGCTCCAGCCGTGCTCGAACTTCTGGAAGGTGTGCCCGTCCGGCCCTTTGCCGGAGAGGGGGAAACGGTCACGCCCACGGCGCTGGCGCTTCTGAAAAGCCTGGGCGCGGAGTTCGGCCCGTGGCCTTCCATGACCGTGACCCGCCGAGCCCTGGTCTACGGCACACGGGTCTTCCCCAACGCTCCCAACGGAGCGGCCTTTGCCTTCGGCCCTCAGTCCGACACTTTTGAACCATACCGCCAACCCCTGGAGGACTCTGACGATGAACGCTTCCAAAGTCTATTTCACCGACATGCGCTGCAAGGTGGGGACGAGCCTGCTGGACAAGCTCGATAAACTCATCCTTGCCGCTGGTATCGACCGCATTGATTTTGAAAACAAATTCGTGGCGATAAAGCTGCACTTCGGCGAGCCGGGCAACCTGTCCTTCCTGCGCCCGAACTTCGCCAAGGCCGTGGCCGACCGCGTGAAGGCCCTCGGCGGGAATCCCTTCCTCACCGACTGCAATACTCTGTATGTAGGACGGCGCAAGAACGCCCTGGAACACCTGACCGCCGCTCAGGAGAACGGCTTCTCCCCGGTCTCCACAGGCTGCCAGATCATCATCGGTGACGGACTCAAGGGCACGGACGATGTGGAAGTTCCCGTGCACGGCGGAAAAATACTCCAGACCGCCTTCATCGGCAGGGCCATCATGGACGCCGATATCTTCATCTCCCTGACCCACTTCAAGGGCCACGAACTCACCGGCTTCGGCGGCGCCATCAAGAATATCGGCATGGGCTGCGGAAGCCGTGCGGGGAAGCGGGCGATGCACTGCAACGGCAAGCCCAGCGTCGATGCAGAAAAATGCCGGGGCTGCCGCACCTGTACCCGCTTCTGCGCGCAGTCGGCCATCACGGTAACGGAGCGCAAGGCGCACATCGACCATGAAAAATGCGTGGGCTGCGGCCGCTGCATCGGCGTGTGCAACTTCAGCGCCATCTCCAGCGACATCGACGCCCAGAGCAACGATGTCAACCGCCGCATGGTGGAATACGCCAAAGCCGTTGTGGACGGACGCCCCCACTTCCACATCAGCATCATCAATCAGGTTTCGCCCTGCTGCGACTGCCACGGCGAAAACGACGCTCCCGTGATCCCGGATCTCGGTATGCTCGCTTCCTTTGACCCCGTGGCGCTGGATCATGCCTGCATTGACGCCGTGAACGCCGCTCCCGTCATCGCTTCCAGCATCCTCGGTCAGTGCGATCACTCGCAGCACGACCACTTCACCAGCATCCATCCCACAACGAACTGGCACAGCCAGCTTGAACACGCCGAAGCCGTCGGCCTCGGCAGCGCCGACTACGAACTCATCGTTGTGTAAATGCCCGGGCGGCGGTTTGCTTGCCGCCGCCCTTCTTCCCTCGCTCCGTATGCCGAAATCTTCACTGTTCCTGAACGAACCATTCCACAGGCTTGACGAAGCCCTGGCCCGCATTGCCCAAAACAGGCGCTTCGCTCTGGCCTTTTCCGGCGGCATGGACAGCCGCTTTCTCGCGTACGCGGCGCAGCTTCTGGGCTATGCGCCCGCGCTCCTGCATATCTGCGGGCCGCACATCCCCGAGGAAGAAACGCGGGAGGCAGAAGCCTGGGCCAAAGGCAGAAAACTGGAGCTTCAGCTCATCCCTCTGGATCCGCTCCGCATCCCGGAGGTGGCCTCCGGGCACGAAAGGCGCTGCTACTTCTGCAAAAAGGCGCTGTTTCAGCGGCTTGGGGAAGAAACAACGCTCCCTCTCTGTGATGGAACCAACCTTTCCGACCTCGAGGGGTACCGCCCGGGGCGTCAGGCCCTCAGAGAACTGGGCATAGCCTCGCCCCTGGCCGAAGCCCGGTTGGGCAAGGCCGACATCCACGATCTGGCGCTCCGCACCGCACTGGACCGCCCCCTGCAGAAACCCCGCCCCTGTCTGCTGACACGCTTTCCCTACGGCATGGGCGTAAGCCGCTCCCTGCTGCGCGATGTGGCTGGCGGTGAAGCGGCCATCCGCGAGACGTTTGCCGAAGCGGGACTCCCCTGCCCCGACTTCCGTCTGCGCCTCATGGACGAGGAACACGCCGTCCTGCACCTGAACTATCGGGACAGAGAGGCGCTGTCTCCGGCACTTTGCGAGGCTCTTGCCCGGGCCGTGGCGCAGGCCGCGCCCGCGCTCCCGCCCCTGAACATCGAAGCCGTGGACAAACTTTCCGGCTTTTTCGACAAGGCCCGCAAGTAAAGCCGGATATGCGAACGGCAGCCCTGCGACTGCGGACTGTGCGCTTTCCCTGCCTTGACGTTCCGCTTGCGCTAAGCTTCCCCTCCCCCCCCCATCCCGCCTAAATTTCGCTTTCTGCGCAAAACGCTCTTTTCGCGGCTGCTCTTTTCAGAAACGTGCGCCGGAAGATTTCAGGAAAAACAGTTCTGTCGAAAAAACTTGACCTCGGTCTGCGTTTCCTCATACCCTTCCCCCGCCATGCGGAAAAAGTGTGCGCTGCGTGGCCGCAAAACGTCAGGCAACAGCTCCTCGCGGCTCTCCCCTATGGCTCCCCGTGTCAGCTTCTCGAGGACTCCCCGTGGCGGTTCCCCTCTTTCGGAAGGGCGAGTGCGACCTTGCCTCTTGGAAACATCAGGCTGGGGTTTTCGCGGGCGGCGTCCCGAAAAAAATAAAAAAATTTGCACGAAATCTCAAAATTTAACGTTTTATTTACATTTCAATTATATTTTCTTATGATTT
>NZ_CANRLT010000022.1 GCF_947631555.1 uncultured Mailhella sp.
GTTAGGGCGCGGCTGGTAAGAAAGCCTTACAGGCGCATAGGGGGAACCACCGGCTATGCCGGTGGGGCCCCATTTTGTCTGCTGGCCCCCACGGAAAGCGCCTGGTTTGATGTCTGGTAGTGTTCTCCTGTTTCTTACGCCCCTTCACCCCTTCCATTATCCCCCCCCTTACAAAAAATTGAGGATAGAAAAGATGGCGTTTCATTCATTTTTAGGCTATCCCAATTCGGGCGTACGCGACGGCTTTCCCACCTCGCTGCAACGGGTACAGAATTGACGGTGTCAATCTGATGTTTGTGGAGAACGGTATCGACAGATCCAAGGATTCCGAAAAACTCATGATTTCTTTTTCATCTGCCGTGGCGGAACTTGAACTGAAAAACTTTCTTGTGTAGCCCATGAAGGTCTGCCAGGAAATGCGCAGGAGAACAGGTGAATACGTTTAATGCCTTTCGAACAACAAAATAGGCTACGGCGTTGTATGGATGATATTCTCAGAACTTGAACTTGCCGACTCTGTGAAATCAATACACGGAAAAGGTGCAAAGATGGTCGTGAGTACTTCTGCCCCACGAAAAATTTCCATATGTGGAGCATAACTTGTAAAAAGAAACAGGTAGCTACATGGATTTAAAATTTAATATCAAACTTGGGGAAAAATATCGTTCCAGTTCTCAAAAGGCTCGCGTTTTGACAGAGTCATGGGTGGAAAATAATCTCTTTTGCCCTAGGTGTGGTCATAATAAAATATGCCATTTCTCAAACAATCGCCCAGTTGCAGATTTCTACTGTCCAAACTGTAAAAGCCAGTATGAGCTAAAAAGTAAACACGGAACATTGGGAACAAAAATTGCTGACGGCGCTTACAGAACCATGATTGAGCGTATTACTGGAAACGAAAATCCAGATTTTCTGGTTATGAGTTATTCATTGAGCGATATGAGCGTCACCAATCTCGTTTTTATCCCAAAATTCTTTTTTCTTCCTGATATAATTGAAAAAAGGCCACCTTTACCACCGACAGCACGACGGGCTGGTTGGATTGGCTGCAATCTTCTTATCGACAGAATACCACAACAAGGTCGAATTAGTATCATAAGCGATGGCCTTGAACAAAACCAGAAACATATTCTTGAACGAGTTAATGCAAGTCAGAAGTTGAACACATACAATATTCTCTACAGAAGTTGGATGATGGATATTTTGAATTGTATAAATGCCATACCGAAATATTATTTTGAACTTTCAGAATTATATGCTTTTGAGAATATACTTGCTGAAAAACATCAGAACAATCACAATATCCGTCCTAAAATTAGACAACAATTACAGCTACTACGAGATAAGGGAATTGTGGAATTTATAGAAAAAGGAAAATATAGAAAACTCTAAATGATCACAGCTAAATAAGACAGCAACGTCCTTCAGGGCTTTTCGCCTACGCTTGTGAAGCATTCCTCGCAAGCATTCTCCCACTGATGCCCCACCCCTCACGGCGGTCTGTATCAGGTGAAGGACAAGGATTCAAACCATAACGGTACGTTTGAAAGAAAAATCACTTCCCGGATACTTTTGAACAATGGTTCTTAGATCTGGAAAATACGCAGCCAGAGATACCTGCCTTTCCAGCTTTTGTGGCATTCGTTTCCGAATGCAGGCAAACTGCTTTGGCAGGTGCAATCTCTGGCAGAACAAAACTCAAAAGCGCAGCCCCTGGCAATGCCGGAAGCCGCGCTTTTTGTCTGCTGCCCTCATCCCTACGGAAAGCGCCTGGTTTGATGTCTGGCTGCGGTATCCCTCTGCCCCTGATGCTGATTTCCGAATATCCGCCTTTGTCAAATGCACGTCTGTCATCTCCCAGCATCGCCGGATTTGATGCCCCATGTGCCTTCTTTCCGCGCTTCATGGGCAGCCAGACAAATCTGCCCCGTCTGCTCACGGTTCCCTTTTCAGGCGTCCAGCACTCCACGGCAAGCAGGCGCCGCTTGACAACAGCGCCTTGTTTTCTTCAGGATAAGACACCGGCCAGAGGGTTCCGCCTCTGCCAGCCCGGCTCACCGGTGGACTGCGACATTCACAAAACGTGCCGAAGTTCATGAACTTTTTGGCGCTCCAGCCTGCGGCGCATTCACGCCTTTTCCAAGGAGGCTCCTCATGAAAAAATGTATCCTGCTTCTCACTGTGGCTCTGGTTCTGACCGTGCTTATGGCGGTCTGCCCGGCCTCGGCCAAAGAGAACAAAACGCTCATCGTGGCCATGGAACTGGCCTATCCTCCCTTTGAAACCAAGGATCAGGCCGGAAATCCCGCGGGGATCAGCGTCGATATCGTCAATGCCTTTGGCGCCTACGCCGGGTATGACATCCGCGTGGAAAACGTTTCGTGGGACGGGCTGATTCCCTCCCTGCAGACAGGAAAGGCCGACATGGTCATCTCTTCCATGACCATCACCAAGGATCGCCAGAAAATCGTCGATTTTTCCGACCCCTACGCCAACTGTCATCTGGCTATTCTGGCCAACCGCAATTCCGGCATCAAGACGATCGATGACCTGAACCAGCCCGGGAAAAAATTGGCGGTCAAGACCGGCTCCACCGGATATTTCTACGCCACGCGGCATCTGCCCAAGGCCAGCGTCACCGCGCTTCCCGATGAAAGCGCCTGCGTCACCGAAGTCGCACAGGGAAAGGCGGACGGCTTTCTCTATGATCAGCTGACCATCTACCGCAACTGGGCCAAGTTCAAGGACACCACCATGGCTGTGTTCATCCCCTTCCAGGATCCGGAAGAATGGGGTATCGCCGTGAAAAAGGGCAATACCAAACTGCTGAACGAACTCAACGCCTTTCTGGCGGACTTCAAGAAGCAGGGCGGCTATGAAAAGCTGACGGAAAAGTATATGTCGGAGGAAAAAGCCATCTTTGACAAATGGGGCTTTACCTGGTTCTTCGACATGGTGCATTGATGACCGCAAGCCCGAATCGGCCCCACGGCGAAAAGAAAACCTCGCTGACGGCGGCGCTCCTGAACACCCTGCTGGTCTGTCTGGTCTTCATCGCCCTGTTCTGGCTTTCTGTCGAGCGCATAGGTCTGGCACTGGATTTCTCCTTTGTGACGGAATACCGCATCCGGCTGCTGGATGGTTTTGTGATGACGGTTGCCCTGGGGGTCTGCGGATTCGTCCTCAGCTTCGTCTTCGGCGTTTTCAGCGCCCTGGGGCAGCTCAGTTCCAGCCTGGCCGTCCGCTACCTGTGCAGCGTCTATGTGACGCTTATCCGCGGCACCCCGCTCATCATGCAGATCTATCTTTTCTTCTATATCTTCGGCACGGCCTGGGGGGTTGAGAACCGCTTTCTGGCCGGAGTGCTCATCCTCTCCATCTTCGAGGGCGCGTACATTGCCGAGATTCTGCGCGGCGGGGTGCAGTCTCTGGACAAGGAACAGCTGGAGGCGGCCCGTGCGGTCGGCTTCAGCCGCTGGCAGACCGTGCGCTTTGTCTGGCTTCCCCAGCTCACGCTCGTGACCGCGCCCGCCCTGACGGGCCAGCTTGCCTCCATCATCAAGGATTCCTCCCTGCTCTCCATGATCGCCGTCATCGAGCTGACCCAGACCATCAGAGAGATCACGGCCAGCAATTTCAGGCTCTTTGAAGGCTACCTGTTTCTGGGCCTGCTGTACCTGTGCCTGACCCTGCCCATCAGCTTTCTCAGCAAGCGGCTGGAAAGAAAGGTACACCATGAAGCTTGAAATCAAGGATCTGTCCCTGTCCTTCCCCGGTCAGGCCGAACCGGTGCTGTCCCACATCCATTTCTGCGACAGCTTCGATTCTCTGGCCGTGATCGGCTCTTCAGGCGGCGGCAAGTCCACGCTGCTCCGGCTCCTGGGCGGCCTGCTCTCCCCCTCGTCCGGGGAAATTCTGGTGGACGGGAAAGCCCTGCCAAAGACTCCTGCCGCCTTGCAGCAGTACCGGAAAGAACTCGGCTTTGTCTTCCAGCACGGGGGGCTGTTCCGGCACATGACGGCGCTCCAGAACATTGTCACGCCGCTCATCCATGTGCACGGCTATCGCCCTGAAGCCGCGCAGGAACGCGCCCTTGCACTGCTGGAACAGCTGGGGCTGGAAAAGGATATGCACAAGCACCCCGCGCAGCTTTCCGGCGGGCAGAGGCAGCGCGTCGCCATCGCCCGCGCCCTGTCCGCCAATCCCAGATTTCTGCTGCTGGACGAACCGACCAGCGCTCTGGATCCGGAATACACCAGCGAAGTTCTCAGCACCCTGAACACTCTGAGGCAGGAAGGCGTGCAGATGATCATTGTCACGCACGAAATGGGCTTTGCCCGCCACGCCTGCGAAAAGGTGGCCTTCCTGCAGCGGGGAACCCTGGTGGAATGGGGCGAAAGCGCTGCCCTCTTCCGCAGCCCGCAGACGCCGCAGCTCCGGCAGTTCCTGGGGAAAATGCTGGAATGGAGCGGCGCCTAGAGCCGCAGGCGCTTTCCCGTTCCACAAAAAAACGCCCGAAGCGGCGCGAACCTTCGCGTCAGTCCGGGCGTTTGCGTTCTGGCTGTGCCAAATCAGGAGCGGGCAGCCAGTATGCCTTCCGGCGTGCTCAGTACCTTTTCCAGATGTTCCACCACCGTCTGATCGAAACGGGGGTTGTTTTCCAGTTCCGCAAGGGCCGTCCTTTCGTCCTTGCCCTTGTGGTAGGAACGGGAACTCACCATGGCGCAGAAAGCGTTCAGCACCGCAAGAATCCGCGCTTCGGGAAGGATGTCTTCCCCGTGCAGACCCCTGGGATAGCCCGAGCCGTCCATGTTTTCGTACATCTCATGCAGGGCACGCGCAATGGGCAGGTCGAAATCCACGCTCTCCATGAGGCGGAAGGCGTGTTCGGGAGCGCGGCGCACCTCCTGCAGTTCTTCCGGCGTGAGCTTGCCTTCCTTGGTGAGGATCTCGCGGGGGATGAACAGCTTGCCCACCTGGGAAAGCTGCGCACCCATGATCACCGTATTCCTGCCGTCTTCAGGCAGATCCATGCTTGCGGCCATCAGTTCGCCCAGGCGGGACATGCGCATGGAATGCCCGGCAAGGTAGGGATCCACGCTCTCCTCGGCCTGAGTGAAGGCCGTGATAAGACTTCTCTGCTGCCGGCGCATGCGTTCGCTGTGACGGCGAAATTCCGTGATGTCCTTCATGGTGACCACGGCGCCGCGGATGCTGTTGCGCACCTCCGTTTCGCTCGCGTCGAGGAACGGGAAAAGCGTCACGCGGTACAGGCGCTGATCCCCGTCCCGTTCCATGCGGACTTCGCAGGCTCCTTCCTTGTTGTTGAGGGCCACCTGACGAATCTGCTCAAGAAGAGCCGTGGCTGCCTCCATGGGGAAGCAGGAAAAGAGCGTCTGATCCAGAATTTCGTCTTCCTTCCTGCCAAGTATGCCCGCAAGGGCGGGGTTGCAGACACGGATCTGTCCTTTCACGTCCGCCATGAACAGCCCGACGTCAAGAGAGGTATTCACGCTGTCCAGGAGTTCCTTCTGGCGGGAGACAACCTGGTTGAGGCGGCGCAGCTCGGACGTCACGGCCATCTGCTGACGGCCGAAGGCCATCCACCACAAAAGCCCGCAGAGCAGCATAAAGCTCAGCCAGCCCAGAACCGCCGCAACGTACACGGGAACTTCAGCACGGAAGACCATTTCGTCCACCACCGCGGCCGGAGTTTCATGCACAAGCGTCCAGCCCAGAACCGGCAGTGTCGCCGACATGGAATAAACCATGCCGTTGTTCGGGAACACACTGCTGCGCAGGGCAAAGGGCAGTTTGCCCGTGCTTTCCGTCAGTGCCTTCTGGAGATCTTCGGGGAGGACTTCAGGCAGGGGAACCTGTATTCTTTCCCAGGCAGTGCCGCGCTTCTGGAGCATGGCCGCCGTTGCCATATCGTTCTGCTTCGGCCGGGCGATGAACTGCGTGATCCTGCTGAGTACAGGCGTAGAAGACATGAACACCGCCACGCACTTGTCCGGGGCTTCCAGCTCGTAGATCGGCTCGAACACGTCCAGAACAAGGCCGTCGGAAGTGCCGCGCACGGGCAGGAAGGTTGTCTTACCCGTCTTCATGGTGTTCAGTGCCGCCTCGCTCTGCGCGGAAGTCAGCGGCGTGGGCGTGCTGTAGGCCGAAAGGATGGTCTGGCCTTCTCTGTTGACAAGGCGCGCATCCAGGAGGCCGTTATAATTCATGAATTCCAGCAGGATGCGGCGCATGACCGGAGTTTCCTCGGAAAGAGCGGCCGCCGTGCCGGACAGTGAGTCCTCCCCGGCTGCGCCGGGATTTTCCGCAGCGCTCTGCTTCAGCCCGAAAAAGTCCCCGGAGAAGAGCCGGTACGTCTCGGATTCGCTCACCCGCTGCCGGAGCTTCTTCATGTCCGTATTCCAGATATCGACGGCCTGTCCGGCATCGGTGAGCCAGACTTCCACGTTCTGCTCATAGCGCTGCATCACTTCAACGCGGCGGCTTTCCAGCTGGGAAAGGCAGAAAAACAGGGCTATCCCGCCTGAAACGAGCGCAAGGCATACGCCGGCCAGGAGCGCCGATTTTTTGGAAAAGCCAAAGTGACTGAGACCTTCGCGGCTGTTCATTGCGTTCCTCCATTCCCCTGGGGAATGCTCCTTGTCTTTATGGCCTGAGCGCCGGCAGACAACGCCGTCACCTGGCCTTCACATGCACCCAACGGTGTTTTTCGTTCACGGAGAACTGCGGCGCATAGTTTCGCACACGTTCCGCAGGACGAACCGCGTCGGAAAGGTTGTCCAGGATATACACCTTGTCCCCGTCATACACGGCAAGTATGGCATGACCTATGTTGCGGATGGTTTCCTTCACAACCACAATGCGCATAGCGTCAACGGGAACTCCCAGCTCCTTCAAGGTATAATACTTGATGATGGAATAATCCTCGCAATCTCCGGATTTCGCCAGAAATTCATAAGGAGCCGCCCAGTAATCCTGCTTGCCATAGACTTCAGGATCGGTTCGATAGGGCCACCTGTTCCAGAACCTGTTAACAATGTTCAGCTTCTGCAGCAGTGTCTTCCCTTCTGTCTGCTGTTTCAGATCCTTCCAGAAGGTGGAAGAGTTAAAACGTTTTTCATCAAAGAAGATTGAGTGTTCCTCATGCTTCCTGATGGCGGAAAGCCAGTTCTGCTGTTTTTTCAGATCCATCTGAAATTCCACCGTCCCGAACAGACGAGGCTTCGCCTGTGCCGGAACGGTGAATCCCAGAAGGACAGAGAATAGCATGGAACACAGCACCAGCACAGACGCACGCACGGCATGGGCAAGACCTGTGTTGCTATTCATGTAAGTTTCAGCGCTCCCGCCGGCCTCACAAGGGACATTTCATGCCCCGGCAAAACCAGCTATTCCGGCAGGGTCAGGTGATCCAGCGGCTCATGGTCGGCAGGCGTGACCTTGAGCTGATCGGTGCTGATATCGAAGCCGGGAAGCAGATCAGAAGCCAGCGCCTTCAGCCGGTATGCGGCGATAAGCGTGTTGCCGAGGGCTGTGGCCGCCTGAGTGGAGGAGCTGTACAGTTCGTTTTCCGCGTCCAGCACATCGAGCAGACTGCGCTGGCCCATGTCGAACTGTTCCACATAGGCGTCGCGGGTGGTCTTGTTGTACTCTATGGCCTCGCGGTAGAATTCGAGCTGCTTCTGGGCCGATAGAAAATCCGTCCAGCTCTGCTCCACGCTGAGCTTCAGTTCGTCCATGTAGTCGTAGAGGACGCGGCGGCTCTGGCGGATGCGGGCGGCTGCGGCCTTGCTTTCGGCGACATCGGCTCCGCTGTTGAAGAGATTCCAGCGGACGACGGCGGCAACGCCCATTTCCGCCCTCCAGAGTTCATATTTTGCGCCTCTGTCGGAATAGGAGGGACCAGCCTCAATGCTGATGTTCGGATGATAGGCGGAACGCGCCTGTTCCCGGACAGCGGTGGCTGCCTTCACGTCCTCGATATAGGCCGCGACTTTGGGATTGTTCTTCTGCGCGGCCCGAAGCACGTCCTCCGGGGACATGAACATCTCCGTGGGCATGTCCACCGGACCAAGGGACTCGCCGGAATGACGGGTCAGGCGGGTATAGGTATCCTCTCCGTTGCGCAGGGAGGCACGGGCTTCAACAAGGGTGGAACGGGCACGGGCCAGACGGCTCTGCGCCTGGGAAACGTCGGCCATGGTATCTATTCCTTCCGATTCGCGGGCGCGGGCCTTTTCCAGAATCTGCTCATGCGCGTTCACGTTGTCTTCGGACAGGCGGTAAATCTGCTGGCGGCGCAGCACGTCCACATGGGCGATGATGGCGTCCAGGGCCAGGGTGTTGGCGTTGTCAAGGACGCGCCAGTCCAGGGAACGATAGGTCGCCTCGGCTTCGCGCACCTTCCCGCGGGTCAGCCAGCCGTCCCACAAAGGTTGGGTGAGGATCAGGGACGCCGAAGAATACGGCATGGTGTTATCGTAGCCGTAGGAGCGGGTCGTGCTGTCTTGAAGTTTACCGAAGCCGCCCCGAGCCTCAAGATCGAGCCGAGGCCCCCAGCCGGCTTTGGCCCTTTCAATTTCATGGCCCACAGCGGACCGGTTCTCCTCAAGGGCCTTGATGGAGTTGTTGACCCTGAGCAATGCCTCGATGGATTCCTTCAGAGGAATGGGGGCATTCTTGTTTTCAGCGCGTGCCGGCGACGCCGCGACGGCGATACCCAGCAGAAGAGAAACCAGCAGAACAGAAAAACGTTTCATAGCTTTTGCCTCTAGTAGAGAGAGAGAGAGAGAGAGAGAGAGAGAGCACATGAAAAAAACCTCACCTGCGACGTTTTAGACGCACTCTACACGAAACGCTGTCATTAATCTACCTTTCTTGGCACATTGACAAAAACTTCACAGAAAAGTTCGCCTATTTTTCTCTCAGGGCGTTCTGTTTTGCCTTGAGTATGGGCTTGAGCAGATAGTCCAGAACCGTCTTCTTGCCTGTCATGATATCCACGGTAGTCATCATGCCCGGCATAATGGGCAGCTCCTCTCCACGATAGACAATGGAGGTCTTCATGGTGCGTACCTTCACCTGATAGTAAAACTCTCCGCGCTTGTCCTCGATGGTATCGGCACTGATCTGCTCCAATACTCCGTCCAGACCTCCATAGATGGAGAAATCGTAGGCGGACACCTTGACCATAGCCTTCTGTCCAGGATGCAGAAAGGCCACATCCGCCGGGCGCACCCGTGCTTCCACCAGGAGCGTATCGTCCAGAGGCACGATTTCCATGATGGGCTCGCCGGGTTTGACCACGCCGCCCAGGGTGTTGATGTATATCTTCTTCACCGTGCCGCGTACAGGGGAGCGCAGCTCCGTTCTGGTCACGCGGTCGCTTCCGGCGGAGAGACTTTCGCGCAGGGAAGCGAGTTCCAGACTGCGCTTGTTGATTTCCTCCATGAGTGCGGAATCTAGTTCGGCCTTGCGCAGCTCTATGCGGTGCTCGGCTTCGCTGGACGCGGCCTCGGCCTTGGGAATGGACACTTCCAGCGTGTTGATCTCGCCCTGTACCTGCACGGAGCGTTCCTGAAGCTCCAGATACTGCTGGCGGGAATAACTGCGCTTTTCCAGAAGTGAGGAGGCCATGCCAAGCTGCTGGCGGATAAGGTTGATGCTGGCGGTGAGCTGCTCCTTGCGGGCGAGCTGCTCCTTCACTTCCTGGCGGCGCTGCTCATACTGGGCCATGAGGACTTCCAGTTCCGACGTGCGCTGCCGGTTCTGTACGGCAAAGGTCTCTTCCTGCACCTCCATGAGATGCTTGCCCTGATCAAGCTGATCCTCGGTGAGTGTATAGCCTATGCCGCGCTCCAGCCAGTCCCTGATGTTCTCCGGCCAAGTCAGCGGCGTATTGAACACGCAGGCCTTGAGCCGCCGGACGGCGATGAGGTGTTCCATAGCCTTGTAGAGCATATCGCGCAGATTGCTTTCGGCCATTTCATTGCTGAGCCGGGCGAGAACATCGTTCTTTTCCACGATCTGCCCTTCGTGGACTTCCACGAAGCTCAGAATGCCGCCTTCAAGGTTCTGAATGATCTGCGTGCGGGAAGACGGGATGACCTGACCCTCCGCATGGGTGACTTCGTCCAGCGTGGCCACACTCGCCCAGAGGATGAACAGCACAAAAAAGGTGAAGACTCCGATGGACAGCCAGCGCGCCCCCCTGGTAGGCCGCCTGGCCAGTGCAGCTTCCACTTCCGCCGCGTAGGGCAGATCTTCGGGCAGGAGTTCGCGGGCATGGGCGGCCGGTTCGAAAAGGCTCTGCGCAGGCTTCGGCTGCTGCGGGGGAACGCCTCCTCCGAACGGTTCGCTGCGGCCCTTCTCCGGCGCGCTGTCAATAGGCTTCTTCTCTGTATCCATACGACGCTGATTTCCTGTATAATGACTGACGCTTCACGCACCGTGAACGGCCGGTGCCGGCCCTTCCTTTTTGCCAGAAGCTGCGGAAGCGGCCTTCCGTACGGAAGCCTGCGCCCCCTGAACAACCTTGGCCACGGCGTCCTGCGCGGCTTTGAGCGGGGCGGACTGAGCGCTTCGCGCCCTCTGCCCTTCCTGAAGTTTTTGCAGTACGGCCTCCTTGGGGCCGTCCAGGACTATCTTGCCCTCGTTCATGACGATGAGCCTGTCCACCATGCGCAGCATACTGAGCCTGTGCGTGATAAGAATGAGCGTCTTGTCCTTCGTGGCCGCGGCCAGCCGCTGCTGTACCAGATGCTCGGACTCCACGTCCATGTTGCTGGTCGGCTCATCGAGGATGAGGACATCGGGGTCGCGCACCAGCGCACGGGCAAGCCCTATGGCCTGCCTCTGCCCGCCGGAAAGGTTGCGGCCCTGTTCGCCCACCTGCGCCCCGTAGCCGGAAGGATGCTTCCTGACGAAGTCGGCCACGCCGGAAATTGCGGAAGCCCGCAGGATAAGGTGGTCGTTGATGGTCGGATCGCCAAGGGCGATATTGTCACGCACCGAGCCGTAGAACAGCACCACTTCCTGAGGCAGGAACCCCGTACGGCTGCGAAGATCCGCCGTGGCGAGCTGCGCAATATCCACGCCGCCGAACGTGACCTGCCCCTCCTTCGGCTGATACAGACCGATGAGGAGTTTGCCCAGTGTACTCTTGCCCGAACCCATCTTCCCGATGATGCCCACCTTTTCGCCGGGGCGTATGCGCAGGGATACGCCGTCAAGGGCCAGGGCCTGCGCCCCGGGGTAGGCGAAGCTCACGCCGTCCATGACAAAGTCGCAGGACAGCGAGCCGAAGTCCATGCAGGCGGCCTGATCCTGATTCTCCGAGGGCAGTTCCATGAGCGTATTCAGCGCCTTGAGCGACACCCGCGAGTTCTGGAGCCGCGTCAGCAGGGAGGCGAGCTGGAGCAGCGGGGCCATGATGCGCCCCACAAGGATATTGCAACCGATAAGCCCGCCCATGCTCATTTCCCCGGAGCCGATGCGATAGACACCCCAGATCACCATGCCCACGGTGACCATCTGGGTGATGAAGGTGGCGAAGCTCACGGCGCGGGTGCTGTACTTGCGGGCCTCGTTGGAAGACTGGGCGGAAATGCCGGACACGGCTTCCCACAGGCGCTGCATACGGCTTTCCGCCATACAGCCCTTGACGGTTTCCAGCCCGTTCACCATTTCCACAAGGAGCGCGTTCTTCTGCATACTGTGCCGGTAACTTTTTTCCGCGCTCTTGCGGGCGGCCATCTGGAGGTAGATCCCCGCACCGAGAAGCACGGGCATGGCCCCCAGCGGCAGCAGCACAAGCGGACCGCCGATAAATGCCAGCAGCAGAAAGAAGAGTATCAGGAACGGGATGTCGATGCAGGCAAGAAAGGTAGTGGAGCTGAAAAATTCCCGCAGGGACTCGAATTCCCGCAGATTGTTCACCAGTGCGCCTGTGGATTCCGGCTTGGAGTCCATGCGCATGGACAGCACCTTGTCCACAAGCCTGCTGGAGAGCACCACGTCGGCGTTGCGCCCGGCCAGATCCACAAAGTGGCTGCGGAGACTGCGCAGCAGAAAGTCGAAGAGGTAGGCGAGGGTCACGCCGGCGGCCAGCACCCACAGCGTTTCATAGGCGTTGTTGGGAATGACGCGATCGTACACGTTCATGACGAAGAGCGAGCTTGCCACGGCGATGGTGTTCACCACCACACTGGCCAGGGCCACATGCCGGTAGATGGGCATGTAGAAACGCAGCACACTCCAGAACCAGTCCTTGCCGGCCTTGAGCTTCACCGGCTCGGTGCGGGCGTCGGCACGAGTTTCCAGAGCGCCGAACACGGCGTAGCCCGAATACTGCTCCTTGAGTTCATCCAGAGAAAGCGTCTGCGAGCTGTCGCCGAACTCCGCAAGGATGACCTGCGCCTTGTCCCCGTCGATGGAGGTCAGCACGCAGGAGGTATTATCCTTTAATAAGAGGATGCACGGCATGGTCAGCGGGGAAATGCCGTCCAGCTTCGGGCGGTACATGACTTTCCCCTTGAGGCCCGCCCGTTCCGCAGCCCGAAGGCAGGCACCCACACTGACCTTTTCCGAACCGGCAAGCCCGGCGAGCAGGAACTGCGGCGAGACATGCTTGCCCTTGAGGAGCATGAGCGTGGAAAGGCTTCGCAGAAGCGCGGGCATAAAGTCCACTTCCGAAGGGGAAAGCGGAGTGGTGGCCGAAGCCGTCGGAGAAATGTGCTGTTGCTGTTGAAGTTCGCTCATGCTGCCTGCCTTGTTCTATCTTCCGTAGCAAACAAGAGATGTTTCAATCCACAGTCGCCCCCATCCGCCGACTGACTCCGCAACCGGCGGATAGGGGCCGTGCGGATTGCCCCTCCCTTCCCCGCTTCGGCGGCGTAACCATGTTTGCCGGCAGAAGCCGGACAAACACGCCGCCTGCGCTATCAGCTCGCTGGCGCTCGCGCCTCCGGCGGTTAAGGAAGGGAGAGGTTACGGAATAGGATTTCATCGGCTTCGCCGTTTTATCAACTACTCTTTTCCCCCTGAAGGGGGAGGTCTCAAACCACAAAGGAATTTTTGATGACCGGTGTTCAGATATAGCAAAATGCTCCCGCCTAGTCCAGTTCTGTATCAGACCTTTCCGGGGTTAAAAAAACGGCGCGGCGGGCGCACAGCCGCAGCTCCCGTTACGGCTTTCCCGCGAGTGCCAGCGGCTCTGGCCCGGACACGAAGCGGCGGGACAAAACAGACCGTCTTCGGTGCACAGGAAGCTCACCGCCCTGTCCCAGGCATCAAGGGGAAGCTCGGGCAGCACGAGTTCGCCGAAGCAAAGCCCCACGCTGGAACAGGCGGCACGGGCGAGCAGGCGGTCGTAATAACCTCCGCCGTAGCCCAGCCGGTGCCCTCTCCGGTCGAAAGCCAGCCCCGGAACAACGAGCAGTGTTTCTTCCCCCGCCTGAAGTTCGTCTTCAGACAAGAGGCGGCTTTCCGCGTTCAGCTCCGGTTCCGGGATGCCGAAGCCGGAGATTCGAAGCTCCTCAGAGCCTGCACAGGCGGCCAGATCCATTTCTCCGGGCTGTCCGGGACGGCAGCGGGGCAGAAACACCTCGCGCCCGCTGCGCCATGCCGCTTCGAGAAGCAGTGCCGTGTCCGGCTCCCCCTTCACGGCACAGTAGAGGACAACACGGCGGCTGCGGCTCCACAGATCGCCCGCCAGCAGACGGCGCTGCATACGGCGGCAGCGTCCTGCTCCTTCCGGGCCTTCGCGGAGTGCGCTGCGCCTGGCCCTCAGCCGTGGGCGCAGTTCAGACTTGGCAAGAAATGCGTATTTCATGTTTCAACCACAATCAGCTCACTCTTCCGGCTGACTCCGCAGGTGACTGCCCCGCTTCGGTGGCGTAACCAAGTTTGCCGGCAGAAGCCGGACAAACACGCCGCCTTCGCTATCAGCTCGCTGACGCTCGCGCCTCCGGCGGTTAAGGAAAGGATAGGGGCATCGTGCGGATTGCCTCTCGCGAGGGGGGAGAGTACGGAAAATTTTCATCGGATTTGCCCTCCATGAGCGCGGGATACAGGGAAAACAGCGCGGAAAGCAGATACAGGGAACCGCAGACCAGCACGGGCCGGCGGCCGGCGGCCTTTGCAGCAGCGGCGAGAGCCTGCGGGATCCCCTCGGCTACCGCGGCGTTCCCGCCCACGAAGGAGGCCAGCGTTTCCCCGGAAGCGGCGCGGTGATTGTCCGGTATGGTGGGAACAAAAACAGGCACGTTCCCGGCCGTCCGGCGCAGGAGTGCGGAAAGACGTTCAGGATCCTTGTCCGCAAGGCAGGAAAAAACCACGGCTCCGGGCTTGAGCACTGCGGGCATGGCGTCCACGGCTTCCTTCAGGGCCGTCATGCCGTGGGTGTTGTGCGCGCCGTCCAGCCAGAGCGCGGGCAGGCCGTTCCCCGCGGGCACGAACTGGAGCCTGCCGGGAATAAACGCCTGCCTCAGCCCTTCGGCGATGGCGGTCTTGTCCGTCTTCCATCCGAAGCGGCGGCAGAGCAGCACCCAGGCCAGAAGCGCCGTCTGCGCATTGACGCGCTGATGCGCACCATAAAGACCAAGTTCGGAATCCTTCGTCAGCACGGCGCAGGCTTGCAGCTCTTCCGGCAGACTGTTCCACAGCTCCCGTCCGGCGGGTGTGCACGGCCCGCCCGCCTCCTGCGGGAGGGAAAAGAGCGGAACGTCCCTTTTCCCCGCTTTGGCTTCAAGAACGGCGCGGGCCGCTTCAGGCTGAGGGGCGCTCACCGCCGCCAGAATGCCGGGACGCAGGGCGTCCGACTTGTCATCCGCTATCTCGGCCAGCGTGCCGCCGAGCACGTCCGTGTGATCCAGTCCCATGGGCGTAAAGCAGACCATGTCCGCGGGGAGCGCCGTGGTTCCGTCCCAGCGGCCGCCGAGTCCGGCCTCGCAGACCACGAGATCACACTGACTGCTGCGAAAAAAATCCGCCGCCATGACCGTGAGCAGTTCGAAATAGGTAAGCCCGGGGCAGGCTGCGACAGCGCGGCTCGCGTACACAGGCCATTCTTCACGGGGAAGCGTACTTTGGCCGATACGGATACGCTCTTCCGGCCGGACAAAATGGGGCGAGGTGTAAAGCCCCGTCTTCAGGCCGTGAGCCATGGCCAGCGACTGCAGAAACGTTGAGGTGGAGCCTTTGCCGTTCGTTCCCACCACCTGCACCGTGGGACAGGACGGACGGCCAAGCCCCAGGGACGCCAAAGCCCGCTTCATGCGGTCAAGACCGAGTTCCACATGAAAAAGTCCGAGGCCGTCCAGATAGGCAACGGCCTCGTCGTAGCTGTGAAAGACAGGCGGCTGCCTGTCGAAATCCTTCTCCGGCATGGATGTTCCCCCAGGTTCACGGCAGCCCCATACGCGAGCCGCCCGCGCAGTATGTCCCTTCCAGGCCGGGAAGACAAGAAAAAGCCTGCGTCTCGTCCCCTCCGTCACAAGCACGGCTTTCAGCCCTTTTTCACTGCAACCGATAGACTAACGGGCGATTCTGCTATAAACTGCCCTTGCGTTCAGAAAAGGCCGCATGCGGAACCTTGCCGCCGGGCGGCGCAGACGGGGTTCGTCTGTTCCCGTTCTGTTCCGAAGCGTATACCCCGCCTTCCCCGCGCCGGAGGTTGTGCGTTTTTTCTGGAAGGCCCGCCGCGTCAGGGTATGCGAAACGCTGAAACAGGGAGCGCGGCCAGCGCCCGCCCCGCCGAAAGGAGGAATTATGCTCGATCCGAAGCTTCATGCCGACTGGGAAATCGCTCAGGAAGCCGAAAAAACGATGAAAACGGTGTACCAGCTCGGCAGGGAGCTGGGGCTGGAAGAAAGCGAACTTCTCCCCTACGGCCACTACATGGGCAAGATCGACTACCGGGCGGTGCTGCGCCGTCTGGGAAGCAGACCCGACGGCAAATATATCGACGTGACAGCCATCACGCCCACACCCCTCGGCGAAGGCAAGTCCACCACGACCATCGGCCTGGTGCAGGGCCTCGGCCGCAGGGGAAAGAAGACCTCCGCCGCCATACGTCAGCCCTCCGGCGGGCCGACCATGGGCATGAAAGGCTCAGCCGCGGGCGGCGGACTTTCGCAGTGCATTCCCCTCACGCAGTATTCCCTCGGCTTCACCGGCGACATCAACGCCGTGGCCAACGCGCACAACCTCGCCATGGTGGCCCTCACCTCGCGTATGCAGCACGAGCGCAACAACAGCGATGAACGCATCCTTGCGCTGTCCAAAATGCCCAAGCTGAACATCGACCCCACCAACGTCAACATGGGCTGGGTCATGGACTTCTGCTGTCAGGCACTGCGCAACATCATCATCGGCATTGACGGCGTCAACGGCAGGATGGACGGCTTCATGATGCGTTCACGCTTCGACATCGCCGTGGGCAGCGAAGTCATGGCCATTCTGGCCGTGTCCAGCGACCTTGCCGACATGCGCCGCCGCATGGGTAAAATCATCGTCGCCTACGACCGCGACGGCAAGCCCGTGACCACCGCAGACCTGGAAGTGGCCGGTGCCATGACCGCGTGGATGGTTGAGGCGCTGAACCCCAACCTCATCCAGACCATCGAAGGCCAGCCCGTGTTCGTCCATGCCGGACCGTTCGCCAATATCGCGCTGGGGCAAAGCTCCGTCATCGCCGACCGCCTCGGTCTCAAGCTCTCCGATTACCATGTGACGGAATCCGGCTTCGGCGCGGACATCGGCTATGAAAAATTCTGGAACCTTAAGTGCCATTACAGCGGACTCACCCCCGATGCCGCGGTGGTGGTGGCCACGGTACGCGCCCTCAAGAGCCACGGCGGAGCGCCCACGCCCGTGCCCGGCCGTCCCCTGCCTGCGGAATACGCCTCCGAAAACGTGGGCTTTGTGGAAGCTGGATGCTGCAACCTGCTGCGTCACCTTGAAAACGTGAAGAAGTCCGGCGTCTCTCCGGTGGTGTGCATCAACGCCTTCGTCACCGACACCAGGGCGGAGATCGCCAAAATCCGCGAACTCTGCGAGGCCGCCGGAGCGCGCGTGGCCGTGTCCACTCATTGGGAACACGGCGGAGAAGGTGCGCTGGAACTGGCCGACGCCGTACTGGACGCCTGCGCGGAAAAGACGGAATTCAAGCCGCTGTACGACTGGAACATGCCCTTCAAGGAACGCATTGACCTTGTGGCCCGCGAAGTCTACGGAGCCGACGGCGTGGACTTCTCCGCGGAAGCCGAAAGCAAGCTCGCCAACATACAGGCCCGGCCCGACGCTGCGGAGCTGGGCCTGTGCATGGCCAAGACCCAATATTCCTTCTCCGACAACCCCAACCTCAAGGGGGTACCCACGGGCTGGCGGCTGAAGGTGCGCGACGTGCTCATCTACGGCGGCGCGGGCTTCGTTGTCCCCGTCTCCGGCAAGATTTCGCTCATGCCCGGCACCGGCTCGAATCCGGCCTTCCGCCGGGTGGACGTGGATACCGAAACGGGCAAGGTGCGCGGCGTCTTCTAAACAACGTCCTATCGGGCGGCTCAGAACACGGGCCGCCCTTTTCCATTCTTTTTTCAAGGAGTTTTCATGTCTGCTCGGATCATTGACGGCGCCGCCCTCAGCAAGGCCATTCTCGAAGAACTGCGCACTGAAGTCGCCGAAATGAAGCAGCGCTCCGGCAAGGTTCCCGGGCTGGTCACGATACTCGTCGGCGAAAATCCGGCCTCAGTGAGCTACGTCGCCCGCAAGGTGCGCACGGCCTCTTCCCTCGGCTTCCACGAAGTGCAGGACAGCCGCGGAGCAGACATCACGGAGGAGGAACTGCTCGCACTCATCCGCGCCTATAATGCTGACCCCGAGATCCACGGCATTCTCGTCCAGCTCCCCCTGCCGCGGCACATCGACGAACACCGCGTGCTGCTGGCCATCGACCCCGACAAGGACGTGGACGGCTTCCATCCCGTGAATCTCGGCCGCCTGCTCATCGGCGGAGAGGCCGTCACCTTCCTGCCCTGTACGCCCGCCGGCATTCAGGAACTGCTCGTCCGCTCCGGCGTGGAGCTGAACGGCGCGGAAGTCGTGGTGGTGGGCCGTTCCAACATCGTCGGCAAGCCTCTCGCCGTCATGCTGGGGCAGAAGGGCGCAGGAGCCAACGCCACCGTCACGCTGACCCATACCGGCACGAAAGACCTTGCCGCCCACTGCCGCCGCGCCGACGTACTCATCGCCGCCGCCGGCGTTCCGGGGCTGATCCGGCCCGACTGGATCAAGCCGGGGGCCGCCGTCATCGACGTGGGCGTGAACCGCGTGGGCTTCAACGAAAAGACGGGCAGAGCCATCCTTGCGGGGGACGTGGACTTTGCCGAAGCCTGCAAGGTGGCTGGACTCATCACGCCCGTGCCCGGCGGCGTCGGACCCATGACCATCGCCATGCTCATGAAAAACACCGTGCGTTCCGCATGGAAACATCTCAGGGGGATCTGATATGGCAGACAGAACGCTCCCTTCCACTCTGGACGCGGTAGCGGAATCCATGCGCGCCAAGGCCGCCCTACCCCTGCGGCAGGCGCTGACGCTGGCAGTGCTCGGCGGAGCCTACATCGCTCTTGCGGGCTTCGGCTCCACCGCGGTGAGCTGCAATCTCACAGCCTCACCGGACACCTGGGGACTGGGACGCTGCCTGTCCGGACTGCTCTTCCCCATCGGGCTGATGATGATCGTTGTGGGCGGGGGCGAACTCTTCACCGGAAACTGCCTCATGCCGGAAGCCGTGCGCCGGAACACCCTGAGCGTGCCCGCCATGCTCCGGAGCTGGCTTCTGGTCTATCTGGGCAACGCGGTCGGAGCCGTGATCACGGCTTGGCTGCTCTCCCTTTCCGGGCTTTTTCAGGCAGCAGGCGGCGCCGTGGCCGCGGCTGTCATCAGGACGGCGGCGGGCAAGGCCGCACTGGGCGGAACGCAGGCCTTTGTGCTGGGTATACTCTGCAACTGGCTGGTCTGCCTCGCCGTCTGGCTGTCCAGCCGCACGGATACCGCGGCGCACAAGGCACTGCTGCTCTTCTTTCCCATCTGGCTGTTCGTGGCCTCCGGCTACGAACACTCCGTCGCCAATATGTACTATCTGAGCGCCGGAGTCCTTGCCGCGGCAGATCCGGCGGCGTTCGCCGCCTCGGGGCTCGCGCCGTCCGCAGTGGCTGCGCTCTCCGCGGGCGGGATAGCCGCCAACATGCTCTTCGTCACCCTGGGGAACATCGTGGGCGGGGCGCTCTTCGTGGGCGGGGCCTACGCCCTGGCCTACGGCAGACGGACGTGAACAGGAATCAGCCTGCGGCAGCGAAGTCACTCGCACAAGGGTTGACTGTGGATTGAACCTTGACGGCGTCCATCCTCTCTGCAGCGCAAAAATTTTCGTGTGCCCGGCGCCTGCCTCTTCTTATTCCTGTTTTTCCTTCTGCCGCAAGGGCTGCCGTGCATTCATCCCATAAGTTCTGACATTCACAACATCTCCCGGCAAGGAATTTTTCGGAACAGCTTTTCCGTCTGCACGGAAAGGTTGCAGGACTTTTTAAGCCGTGCGCGACCTTGTGTAAATTTTATTTTCTGTAATATCAATAGGATACAATGTCATTCATCCGTCATTCCCATGAGAAAAAATGTACAGGCAAAAGTTTTACCTTTTATTATCAAACCCTCTTGCCTTATTTGGGGTTTTCCCTTTATCTTAGTACCATAAAAAGTGTATCCTGTCTTGTTGACTTCATAAATCCTTCCGGGAGGGGATGCCATGATCAGCCCGAATCTCATCAAGGACCTGAGCGCTCTGCTGGGCGCCGAAAATGTGTTCACCAGCGAAGCGGACAGGCAATGCTACTCCTACGACAGCGCCGTGCTGCCCCCAAAGGTGCCGGCGCTGGTTCTCCGTCCCACGCAGACGGAACAGATCGGCGAGATCATCCGCCTGTGCTATGAAGCGGGGCTTGCCATCACTGTGCGCGGCGCGGGTTCCAACCTCTCCGGCGGTACCGTGCCGGACACCGTGGACAGTGCCGTCATCCTCACCAACAGTCTGCAGAAGATCCTCGAAATCAACAGTGAAGATCTTTACGCCGTGGTTCAGCCGGGCGTCGTCACCGCCCAGTTTGCCGCTGCGGTGGAAGCGCAGGGTCTGTTCTATCCGCCCGATCCCGGCTCCATGTCCGTGTCCACACTGGCCGGAAACATCGCCGAGAACGCAGGAGGACTGCGCGGTCTCAAGTACGGCGTGACCAAGGACTACGTCATGGGGCTGGAGTTTTACGACTACGAGGGCAACCTGGTGAAAACCGGCTCCCGCACCGTGAAATGCGTGACCGGCTTCAACCTGGCCGGGCTTATGGTCGGTTCCGAAGGCACCATGGGTGTCATCAGCAAGGCCATCCTCAAGCTGGTTCCGCCGCCCCGCGCCTCCCGCGCCATCACCGCTGAATTTGCCGACGTGCAGGACGCTGCCGACGCCGTAGCCGCCATGATCGCCGCCCATGTCGTGCCCTGCACGCTGGAGCTGCTCGACCAGGCCACCCTGAAATATGTGGAAGCCGACCAGAAAATCGGTCTTCCCGTGGAAGCGGCCGCCATGCTGCTCATCGAAGTGGACGGTCATCCCGGACAGGTGGCCGACGAAGCCGCCATCGTGGAAGACGTGCTGAAGAAGTGCCATGCCACGGGCATCCATCTGCCCAAGGATGCCGCGGAAAAGAACAAACTGTGGGCCGCCCGGCGCAACGCTCTGCCCGCCCTCGCCCGCGCCCGTCCCACCTGCGTACTGGAAGACGCCACCGTGCCCCGCTCCAAAATCCCGGCCATGATCAAGAGCCTCAACGAGATCGCGGCCAAGTACAAGCTGAACATGGGCACCTTCGGCCATGCCGGAGACGGCAACCTGCATCCCACCATTCTGTGCGACAAGCGCGACCATGAAGAATTCTCCCGCGTGGAAGCCGCCGTCGATGAAATCTTCGACGTGGCCCTCAAGCTGGGCGGAACCCTTTCCGGCGAACACGGCATCGGCACGGCCAAGGCCAAGTGGATGGAAAAGGAAACCAGCAAGGGAACCATTCTCTTCTCCCAGCGTATGCGCCGCGCCATCGATCCCAAGGGCCTGTTCAACGCCTGCAAGATCACGGGGATATGACCATGAGCGATATCTCCCGCCTTGCAAAAACACTGATGAAGCTGGACGACAGACTGGCAGACTGTATGCGCTGCGGTCTGTGTCAGGCCGTCTGCCCCGTCTTTGGCGTCACCCATAGAGAAGCCGATGTAAGCCGCGGCAAGCTCGCGCTGCTCGACAACCTCGCGCACAAGATGATCGAGGACGCCGATGCCGTGGAAGAGAAGCTGAACCGCTGCCTGCTCTGCGGCTCCTGTCAGGCGAACTGTCCCTCCGGAGTCTCCATTCTGGAAATCTTCATGGAGGCCCGTCAGGCTCTGGTGGACTACCGCGGCCTGTCCCCCATCAAGAAGCTGGTGTTCCGCGAACTGCTCGCCCGTCCGCAGCTCTTCAGCGCCATGGTGCGCAGCGCCGCTCCCTTCCAGGGACTGGTCATGCGTCAGAAGGGCGCGAAGACCTACGACCTGCCGCTTTTCCGCAAGCTCGTCGGCTCACGTCACGTCGCCAGACTTCCAGGCAAGCCTCTGCACACGAAATACGGCAGCCTGCGCACCGAAGGAGCGACCGGCATCAAGGTGCTGTTCTTCCCCGGCTGCATGGCCGACAAATACTACACTCAGCTCGGTGAAGCCTGCCTCAAGGTGCTCAGGCATCACGGTGTCGGCGTGGTCATGCCCGCCGACCTCACCTGCTGCGGCATCCCGGCACTGGCCTCCGGCGACCGCAGGGGCTTTGTGCTGGAAACACAGAAGAACCTCGATGCCATCGGCCGCGAACTCGTGGGCGGCGGCATCGACTATGTGCTCACGCCCTGCGGTTCCTGCTCCGCCACGCTGAAGGAATGGTGGCCGCACTTCAAGGAGGACTTCTCTCCCGACCATCAGAAGACCATCGGCGCCGTGGCCGATCGGGTCATGGACATCAACGCTTTTCTCGTGGATGTGCTGCATGTGGACAGGCTCGAACCCGGCATCCGCCATTCCGACAAGACCACCCGCGTGACCTTCCACGATTCCTGCCATCTGAAAAAGAGCCTCGGCGTTTCCGAACAGCCCCGCAAACTCATCCGCCTGAACCCCGACTACGAGCTGGTGGAGATGGCGGAGGCCGACCGCTGCTGCGGCTGCGGCGGCAGCTTTACCCTGTTCCACTACGATCTGTCGAAGGAAATCGGCCAGCGCAAACGCGACAATATCGTGCGCACGGGCGCGGCGGCCGTGGCCACGGGCTGCCCGGCCTGTATGCTCCAGCTCTCCGACATACTCTCGCAGAACAAGGACGAAGTGCAGGTCAAGCACCCCATCGAGATCTACGCGGAAACGCTTCCCGACTGACCCCGGAGGAAAGAACGGTTCCCGCCGCTCTTTCCCTCCCCCGCCCCTGCGGCGGAATACTGCCAAGGAGAGACAATGACTCAGGATCAACTTGTTGAAGTGGTGAAAGCCAAGGCCCCCTCGGTGCCGGTCTCGCTCTACGAGGCCAGGGACTTCGCGGACGCCGTACAGTATGCCGTGGACGTGACGGAAAAGAGACGCCACTGCGAAATGCTGCTGCCCAAGGAAGGCGAAACCTACGGCCCGCTCAGCGAAAATTCCTTCCCCACCATGCTCGACCGCTTTATCGCGGCTCCCGGCCTTTCCGATGAGGAATTCGCCGTTCTGGAAGGAAAGACCGCCGGAACCGACATCATTCTGCTGCGCTCCGGCCTGCGCGGCCACATGGGCGGCTTCAACACCAGCATCACCTGGGCGGAGGCCCTCGTCGCCGACACGGTGACCTGCGTGGTCAATTCCAACAGCGAAGAAGTGCGCCTCGGCACGATGGTGGCCGAAGTCTCCGTCATGCTGGTGCGCAAATCCACGCTGCTGAACAAGCTGGAAGACGCCAACAGCCTCATGCTCGATCTGCTCAACCGCGGCGGCGCTTCCTACACGGCCTTCATCACCGGCCCCAGCCGTACGGCCGATATCGAACGCGTGGGCGCACTCGGCGTACACGGCCCTCTCGAACTTCATATCGTACTGCTGGAGGACTAAGCCATGGCCGACGCCAAAAACATGAAGGAATACCACAGCCAGATTCAGGAAGCGCTGGACGACAAGTTCCTCCGCGCCACGCTGGACAAGTTCGCCGTTGAATACAAGGCCAACCGCACCCGTATCTTCGAAGGCATGGATGTGGACGGTCTGATCAAGCAGGTGGCCGACATCAAGGACAACGCCGCTCAGCACATGATGGAGCTGTTCGAGCAGTTCAAGACCGAAGCCGAAAAACGCGGCGTCCATGTGCACCTCGCTTCCACCGGCGCCGAGGCCAACCGCATCATTGCCCGGATCGCCAAGGAAAACAACTGCCACAACATCATCAAGTCCAAGTCCATGACGGCGGAAGAAATCCACCTCAACACAGCTCTGGAAAAAGAAGGCTGCCGCGTGGTGGAAACCGACCTTGGTGAATGGATCATTCAGCTCCGCCATGAAGGGCCCTCGCACATGGTCATGCCCGCCATCCACCTGTCCCGCTATCAGGTCGCTGATCTGTTCACCGACGTGACCAAGGTGCAGCAGGACAGGGAGGATATCCAGAAGCTGGTGAAGGTAGCCCGTAAGGAACTGCGCATCGAGTATGTGAAGGCCGACATGGGCATTTCCGGCGCCAACTTCGCCGTGGCGGAAGCCGGACTCATCGGCACGGCCACCAACGAGGGCAACCTGCGCCTCGTCACCACCATGCCCCGCGTCCATGTGGTGCTCGCCGGTCTGGAAAAGCTCATCCCCACCGTGGCCGATGCCCTGAAGGTACTTCAGGTTCTGCCCAGGAATGCCACGGCTCAGGCCATCACCTCCTACATCACCTGGATCGCCGGCGCCAACGAATGCGCCACAGGGCCGAACGGCCGCAAGGAAATGCACATCGTCTTCCTTGACAACGGCCGGCTTAAGATCGCCCAGGATCCCGCCTTCAAGGATATCCTGCGCTGCGTGCGCTGCGGCGCCTGCGCCAATGTCTGCCCCGTCTACCGTCTCATCGGCGGACACAAGATGGGCTATGTGTACATCGGCGCCGTGGGCCTCGCCCTCACCTACCTGTACCACGGAGCGGACAAGGCCCGTGCGCTGGTGCAGAACTGCATCGGCTGCGAATCCTGCAAGAACGTGTGTTCCGCGGGCATCGACCTGCCCCGCATCACCCGCGAGATCCGTGCCCGCCTCGTCAAGGCGGAGGGCAACAACCCTGCCGGTTCCGTGATGAGCATGGTGATGAAGGATCGCGACCGCTTCCACAGCCTGCTGAAGTTCATCAAGTTCTCGCAGAAGCCCCTCACCGTGAAGGGAGGCAGGTTCATCCGTCATCTGCCCGCCGTGCTCATGGGAGGCGACCAGAGCTTCCGCCAGCTTCCGGCTCTGGCTCCCAAGTCCTTCCGCCAGCTCTTCAACGGCGTGGTGAACAACCCCGCTCAGCCCAGATTCCGTGTGGCCATCTTCTCCGGCTGCGCTCAGGACTTCATCTATCCCGAGCAGCTCGTGGCCGCCGTGCGTCTGCTCAACAAGCACGGCGTTCATGTGGAGTTCCCCCTCGGCCAGACCTGCTGCGGTCTGCCTTTGGACATGATGGGCCAGCGCGATACCAGCATCCAGGTGAGTTCGCAGAACGTGAACGCCTTTGAAGCCGGCAAGTACGATGCCATCATCACCCTCTGCGCCTCCTGCACCGGTCACCTGAAGAACAGCTATCCCGAACTGCTGAAGGACAGCCCGGATCAGTACCGCGCCGGTATCTTCGTCTCCAAGGTCATGGACTTCACCTCCTTCGTCTACAACAAGCTCGGACTGCGCGCCGATGACTTCGTCAAGTCGAATGAGAAGGTGACCTACCACTCGCCCTGCCATATGCGCGATCTGGGCGTGACCGAAGAACCCCGCGCCCTGCTGAACATGGTCGCCGACTATGTGCCCGCGGCCGAAGAAGACACCTGCTGCGGCTTTGGCGGTACCTTCTCCGTGAAGTTCCCCGAACTTTCCGCTGAAATCGGCAAAAAGAAGCTCAAGAACAGTGAAGACACCGGAGCGTCTCTTGTCGTGACCGACTGCCCGGGCTGCGTCATGCAGATCCGCGGCGTAGCCACGGCCAACGATTCGCAGCTCAAGGTCGAGCACATCTCCGAACTGCTCGCCCGTCACATGAAGTAACAGAACAAGGCTCCGCTCCGCCCGGGGCGGAGCCGCATCGACCGCGCGTCCAGCCCTTCGGGGCCTTCCGATACGCTGACACGGCGCAGGTTCATTTCCTGCGTGACCCGCTTACCTTTTTACACGAGAGTAGAGGAGTGCCTTTATGAACACTGAACTGCTGGCCCTATTCGCCGTTGCGCCGCTTCTGGTGGCGCTGGTTCTCATGGTCGGCCTTCGCTGGTCCTCCATGCGCGCCATGCCCCTTGCCTGGGCGACCGGCGCCATCCTCGCCATCATTGTATGGCAGCTTCCCGTCATCCGGGTGATCGCTCTCACCCTGGAGGGCTTCATCACGGCAGCCGGCGTGCTGATTATCGTTTTCGGCGCGCTGCTCATCTACTACACGCTTACCTACAGCGGCGCCATGGAAACCATTCAGGCGGGCATGAAGAAGATCAGCCCCGACCGCCGCGTGCAGACCATCATCATTGGCTTCATGTTCGCCGCCTTCATTGAAGGCGCAGCCGGCTTCGGCACTCCCGCAGCTCTTGCGGCTCCTCTGCTCCTCGGCCTCGGCTTCCCTCCCCTCTGCGCGGCCGTCATCTGCCTCGCCTTCAACAGCATCCCCGTGACCTTCGGCGCTGTGGGCACTCCCGTGCTTCAGGGCTTCAAATCCATTGAAAGCCTCGCTCTGGCAGCCCTCGGCTCCGGTGACCCCGCCCTTGTCTACAAGACCATCGGCGAATACGTCACCCTCATGCACCTGCCCATGCTCTTCATCCTGCCCATCTTCCTGCTGGGCTTCATGACCCGCTACTACGGCAAGAACAAGTCCTGGGCTGAAGGCTTTGCTGCGTGGAAGTACTGCCTGCTCGCCTCCGTCTGCTTCGGCGTGCCCTACCTCATCCTCGCCTGGACCGTCGGGCCCGAACTGCCTTCCCTGCTCGGCGGTATCATCGGCCTCGGCGTCCTCGTGGCGCTCACCAAGAAGGGCATCTGCGTGCCTGAAGGCACCTGGGACTTCGACAGCAACGACAAGTGGGATCCCGCCTGGATCGGCGAAATCAAGCCCTCTGACGTGACCGAATACCGGGAGCACATGAGCCAGTTCATGGCCTGGCTGCCCTACATCCTCTGCGGACTCATCCTCGTGATCACCCGCGTGCCCGCCTTCCACCTGAAGCCCATCGTCACCGACCCGATGTTCAACATCGGCGCTTCCAACATCCTTGGTCAGCAGGGTGTGGCTTCCTACATCGCCATCCTGAACCTGCCCGGAACCATCCCCTTCATCCTGGTCTCCATCCTTACCATCTTCCTGCACGGTATGCTGCGCAACGATGAAATCGGCAGCAACAAGGTCAGCAAGGCCTGGAGCACCGCCTTTGCCAAGATGAAGGCTCCCACCATCTCCCTGCTCGCCGCCGTTGCCCTCGTGTCCATCTTCAAGGGTACGGGCGTCAGCGAAGCCACCAACCACGTCTCCATGCCCATGGCTCTGGCTCAGTGCCTGGCCGACCTCGCCGGCGGTGCCTGGCCTGCCCTCGCCTCCTACGTCGGCGGCCTCGGTGCGTTCATCACCGGCTCCAACACCGTGTCCGACATGCTCTTCGCCAACTTCCAGTGGGATATGGCCAAGACTCTCGGCTACACCGTGCCTCAGTACTTCATCATCCTCGCGGCTCAGGGCGCCGGCGGCGCCATGGGCAACATGATCTGCATCCATAACATCGTGGCTGCCTGCGCCGTGCTCGGACTCATCGGCAAGGAAGGCGACATCCTCCGCCGCACCGCCGCGCCCTTCTTCCTGTATGGCGTTGCCGTCGGTATCGTGGCCTTCATCCTCATGTAACGCTCTCAACACTATCTGAAACAGGGCCGCCTTCGGGCGGCTCTTTTTTTCCCTCAGCCCGGCCCGAAAACTGCCCCACGGGTGCTTTTCTCCGGAAGCTTATGCCGCTATCATGGCAGGCGGAAGCCCGCCCGATCCGAATCTGCCGCAGGCTTCCGGCAGAAACACGGATCCGCCGGACCTTTCAGGGGAGGGGACAGCATGGAGCAGCATTCCTTTTTCGACAACGACCTTTCCCAGCCGCTGGCCGCACGCCTGCGTCCACGCACGCTGGAAGAATTCTTCGGTCAGGAGCACCTGCTCGGCAAGGGCAAGGTACTGCGCAAACTCATCGAATCAGACCAGCTTTCCTCCATGATCTTCTGGGGGCCTCCGGGCGTGGGCAAGACCACGCTGGCCCGCATCATCGCCGGGCATACCAAATCGGGCTTTATCGACTTTTCCGCCGTGACCAGCGGCATCAAGGAGATACGCGCCGTCATGCAGCAGGCGGAAAAAGACCGCAGCTACGGAAGGCGCACCCTGCTTTTTGTGGACGAGATACACCGCTTCAACAAGGCTCAGCAGGACGCCTTTCTGCCCTTCGTGGAAAAAGGCAGCATTGTCCTCATCGGCGCGACCACGGAAAACCCTTCCTTCGAGGTCAACGGCGCCTTGCTCTCACGCTGCAAGGTCTTCGTCCTGCACCAGCTCTCAGAAGCCGACATGACGGCTCTGCTCGAACGCGCTCTGCATGACCCAAGGGGCTTTGGCAGACAGCACATCGTCATGCCGCCGGACATGCTGGAAATCATCGCCGCCTTTTCCAACGGCGACGCACGCTCGGCGCTTTCCACGCTGGAAATGGCCGTACTCAATGGGGACCTAGAAGGCGACACCGTGCGCATTTCCAAAGAGGCGCTGGAAGCCTGCACCTCACGCAAGTCCCTGCTCTACGACAAAAAAGGTGAAGAGCACTACAACCTTATTTCCGCGCTGCACAAGTCCATGCGCAATTCCGACCCCGATGCAGCGGTGTACTGGCTCGCCCGTATGCTGGAGGCGGGAGAGGATCCGCTCTACATCGCCCGCAGGGTCACCCGCTTCGCAAGCGAGGACGTGGGGTTGGCCGACCCTCACGCGCTGGACACGGCCGTCTCCGCGTATCATGCCTGCCATCTCATCGGTATGCCGGAATGTTCCGTACACCTCACTCAGGCCGTGGTCTATCTCTCCCTTGCGCCCAAATCCAACAGTCTGTACGTCGCCTACACACGGGCGCGGAAGGACGCGCTCTCCATGCTCGATGAACCCGTGCCCCTTCAGCTGCGCAACGCCCCAACGAAACTCATGCAGGAACTCGACTACGGCAAGGGCTACCAGTACGCCCATCATGCGGAAGAACGTCTTACGAACATGCACTGCCTGCCCGACGCCCTGCTTGATCGCTCCTACTACGTTCCCACAGCACAGGGACTGGAAGCCCGATGCCGTCAGCGCCTCGAAAGCATCAAGGCGTGGAAGCGAACCCACGAAGACAAAGGCTCATCCGAAAGCGAAAACTCAGATAAAAGCGGGCAGAAACCGCAGGACTAACCGCACACCGTTCCACTCTCCGCCGCTTAACCCCTGGTGTAAGGCAAGAAGCCCGAGACTCAGACAGTAAAAGCAAGACAGCGGAAACCGCAGCGAAAAGGCTCAGCCGCGACCTTCCCAGGCCGCAGAGGGATTCTGTACGCAGTATTTGCCGCCGCTGGCTTCCACGCCGCAGCCGGTGATGAAACTCGCGGCGTCGGATGCGAGGAACACGATGAGACGAGCAATCTCCTCCGTGCGGCCGTAGCGGTTCTGCACGGCCTGGCGCTGAACCATGCCCGCGCCGTATTCCCCTATTACCGCGGCGTTGATGGCGGTGAGTACAAAGCCCGGCATATAGGCCACCACACGGATATGATCCGGAGCCAGTTCAGCGGCGAGTACCTTTGTCATGTGGCTCACCGCCGCCTTGGTGACGCCGTAGGCGCCCCGTCCTCCGGTAGGCATGATGGAGGCATAGGAAGAAGCATTGACGATGACGCCTCCTCCCGCCTTGCGCAGATGGGGAATGGCCGCGCGCGAACCGTACAGCACGCCATCCACATTCACGGCAAAAGTCTCCCGCCAGAGTTCCAGAGGCATGTCTTCCAGATCCCCCTTGGGATAGATGCCGGCGTTGTTCACCCACACATCGATGCGCCCGAATGCGGCCGCCGTCTCCTCCGCCAGGCGCTTCATATCACCCTGACTGGTCACGTCGGCGCGCACGGCCAAAACCTGCCGATCAGCGTACTCAGCCCGAAACGCTGCCAGCCTGTCCTCGGATCGTCCGCATACGGCTACCCGGCAGCCCTCCTCAAGAAACGCATCCACACTGGCCTTGCCTATACCGGCGGTTCCGCCCGTGATAACCACAATCTTGCCGCGAAGTCCAAATTCCATGGCGTTCTCCTCAGCGTTCTCCTCTTTCAGCATTCGCCAGTCCGTTCACCCGCCCTCAAAGGCCCGGAGAAAGCAGCCCTGAGCCTGTGGTCAAACCGTCACAAGCCAGCATACGGCAATACCGCAGTCCACCGCAAGCCTGCCGGAATGGACGGAACGCCTCTGAACATCTCTCCTGTACGCCCTTTCCACATGCGTACTCCGCTCCCCTTGCTTCAAGGGCACATCGTGCTTACTTGTCAGGATGAAGGGTAAAAACGCCTCCGGCAGTTTTGTCCGCGCCGTAACTTAAGGAAACTTTCTGCCAGGACAGGCTTGTTTTTTGGCACCGAGTTGTGTACTCTTGTCGAGCTTACCTCCGGTGCATCCTTGCGCCGGCCTTGCCGTCAGGCAATGGCCCTTGCTGGAAAGAAGGGAAATTATTCCGCATACTTCTATCTGTAAACGGCGTTGCGGCAGGCGGTCTGGAAGCGTGGTGCGGAAATGATGGCCGGGGCAGATTGCCCCTGTCAGGATGCAAGTTGGCGGATAACGCGACAGGAGACAACCATGAGCATCTTTTTCTACTGTTTGGCCTATGTGGCAGTCATCGCCTTCGTGGCCGTGGCTCTGATGAAGATCATCGGCTATCTCAAGAAACCTCAGCACCTGCGTTGGGAACTCTATCCCGTGGCACACGAAGATCCCGAACGCGTCAAATACGGCGGCAGCTACCTGGAAAAGGTCGATTGGTGGAAAGACAAGCACCGCAGCTGCATGGTCGGCTCCCTCAAGGGCTTCCTCATCGAAGCGCTCTTTCTCAAGGCCGTCTGGGAACACAACCGCACGCTCTGGATGCGTACCTATCCCTTCCATGTCGGCCTCTATCTGCTCCTCGGCGCCATGGGCCTGTCCATACTCGCCGCCCTCGGAATGCTCGCCGGAGCTGATGGCTTTGTGACCTTCTGCACCGTCCTCACCGTGATCTGCGATGTCCTCGGCTTCGCCGGCATCCTGTTCGGAGCCGTGGGTCTGATCCAGCGCCGCCTGTGCGACAAGGGTCTGCGCAAATACACCACCAACGAACACTTCTTCAACCTCGGCCTGTTCGGCTTGTACGGCCTGCTCGGTCTCGTCCTGTGCCTCGGCTACGGCGTGTACGATTTCGCACTCATGGGCAACAGCTTCATTTACGGTATGCTTTCCTTCACGTCCATGACGCTGACACCGCTGTATGTGCTCTATCTGCTCATCGGCTTCTTCATGTTCTTCTGGGTGCCCTACAGCTTCCTTGGTCACCTGTTCATGAAGTATTTCACCTGGCACGACATCCGCTGGGGCGACGCTCCTACCGTCAACAACCCCAAGCTCCAGAGCCAGCTTGCCAACAACCTGAACCTGCCCGTGAGCTGGCGCGCTCCGCACGTTCAGGGCGACGGCAAGAAGACCTGGGCCGAAGTCGCCACTTCCAACCCCGAGCTTCAGGATTAAGGAGCCGCACATGAAAACTTCGCAGGAACTCACCTTTAATGATATGTCGAGGGAGGAAGGGCTCCTCACCACCGTTGACGTGAACACCCTCCGCCCCCTGGCCGTCGATCATCAGACCTATCCCTGGAAAGTCATCACCGAAGACCAGAAGCAGAAGTACTGCTGTCTGCTGGACGACATCAACGTCCTGCTCATCCCCGTGCCCCAGACCAAGGCCGAGGAAGAAGAGATGGTCAACAAGTTCCTGGACGGTGTGCGCAAGCTGTTCACCCCCGAGAACAACTGGACCTGCCTTGCCATGCTCGACACCACGATGGATTACTGCGCGCAGTGCAATTCCTGCTCCGCAGCCTGCCATCTGTACGAAATGTCCGGCGAACATGAAATGTACCGTCCGAACTTCCGCTCCGAGCTGTTCCGCCGTATCTACAAGCAGTATATCAAGAAGGAACCTCTCGCCAAGTGGCGTTACGGCGATACCGAACTCAACTGGAAGACCGTCGTGCGTCTGGCAGAACTCGCCTACCGCTGCAATCTGTGCCGCCGCTGCGCACAGGTCTGCCCCATCGGTGTGGACAACGGCCTTATTGCCCGCGAACTGCGCAAGCTCTTCAGCCAGGAATTCGGCTGGACACCCCGCGAACTGCATGAAAAGGGTACGCAGCTCCAGCTCAAGGTCGGCTCCTCCACCGGCATGAACCCCGACGTGGTTCAGGAAACCGTGGAATTCATCGATGAAGACTATGTGGAAGCCACGGGCTACGAATTCAAGACGCCCTGGGACGTGCCGAACGCTGACATCCTGCTCATCCACAACGCCGGCGAAATGCTCGCCTGGCCCGACAACATCGCGGCCTTCTCCATCATCTTCGAAGCTGCCGGTCTGTCCTGGACGCTGAGTTCCGAGATCGCCGGCTACGACTCCGTGAACTACGGCGTGTTCTACGATGACGTACAGGCCGCCCGCGTAGCCATCAAGCACGCCCAGGCCGCCAAGAAACTGGGCGTCAAGAAAATCGTCATCGGCGAATGCGGCCATGCCCACAAAGCCCTCACCGTCATCGCCGACCGCATCCTGCCGCCTGACCTGAACATCCCCCGCGAAAGCTGCTTCCCCCTGCTGCGCGACATCGTTCTCGGCGGCAAGCTCAAGCTCGACCCCAGCCGCAACAACTTCCCCGTCACCCTGCACGACCCCTGCAACCTGGTGCGTCTCATGGGTGTGGTGAAGCCCCAGCGCGATGTGCTCCATGCCATCTGCCCGCAGTTCCGCGAAATGACCCCGCACGGCGTGGAAAACTACT
>NZ_CANRLT010000023.1 GCF_947631555.1 uncultured Mailhella sp.
CCAGGCATTCCACTCTTTCCCATCCCAGTACAGGGAGCTGAAAGGCGTACATGTCCGCCACACTGAGCGGCAGCAGAGCGGCCTTTCCAGAAAAGGCCGGAGGTGCCGGATTGCCGAGCTGTGCTCCGTGCGGCTCTTCCTTTTTCAGCGAACAGGCAAGAGCCGCCACCCGAAAATCCAGCTCCCGGCCTGGAGTGAGCACCGGAACATGGAGAAAAAACGCGGCGAGAAAGCAGGCCAGACGGCAGCGTCCATCCTTCGAGGTCAGCGCCACAGACCCGGAAAGTCCGTTGGCCCACGGATAGCTTTCTTCCAGCACCGCCCGCATGGGCGCACCTTCCAGAAAGGGATAACCACCCGTAAAATCCGCACTGGAACGGTCGCCCTTGATGAGAATGTAGGAGTGGACGCCAACGCCACCCACTGGCGGGCGGGCAATGAGCAGGGAAAGAGAGCCATCGGGGCGCGGCACAGCCGGCCCGCAGGCGCGGCTTTCGGCGATGAGTCTCTGCGCATAGTCTCTGTACGTCTTGCCTCCGCCAGGAAAAAAGGCGTCCCAGACATCGCCAAGCCCCTCAAAATGACGGCCCGCAAAGGCTGTCGTCTGTTCGGGCGCGTCCGCTGCGGAATCACTGGAAGTGTTGTGCCGCGCCGGAACCCGGCGGTCTGTACTGCTGCTGTGCGGCCTTTTGCCGCCGAACCATGTGCCTGCCATGCGTGTTCTCCTCCGCCTCTGGAACGTAACGCCATGCTACACGCACACTTCGCTCACGGCAAGGCGTCTGTCAGCGTCTGCGCGCCGTGCGGAGCATGACCGCAAGCCCAAGCAGGTTCATGGCGATGAACAGAATAAGGGCGCAGCGTGAGGCGGCGAGAAAAAGCCCGGTGTTAGCGGGCGAGACCACGGCGCTTCCCATGAAGAATCCAATGGTGCAGGAAAGCGTCATGTTGCTCATCAGTCCGCCAAGGGTGCGCATACAGCCCAAAAGACCAGAGGCCACGGAAATCTGTGGTGCCGGCACATGCTCAAGCGTGGCCGCCATACTGGACGCGGCAAACACGCCCACTCCGCCGCCGAGCAGCGCTTCACAGACACAGACTGCCGCCAGGGAACTGTGTTCATCCAGCAGAAGGACGCCGGCAAGTCCGGCCGCCGAAACCGCCAACCCCAATGAAGCCACCCGCGCCGCACCGAAGAGATCCGTCCAGCCCCCGGCAGGCAGAGTGAAGAGGAGCTGGGCAAAACTCTGCACCATCATAACCATACCGGCTTGAAAGGCGTTCAGCCCCAGCACCTGCTGAAGGTACAAGGAAAAGAACAGGGAAAGTCCCATGATGGCGCCGTAGTTGACAAACGTGGCCAGCAGGCCGGAGAAGACGCCCCGCACCCCGCTGAGGAGCGCCAGTTCAAGGATGGAGTGCGGAGAACGCCAGTCACGGCGCAAAAACAATCCTGTCAGGACAAGTCCCGTGGGGAAGAACCAGATCACGCCAGGATGCAGAAAGGCGCAGGCCGCGCCAAGGGTAACGGCGGAAAGCCCCAGAAACAGGAGCAGTGCTCCGGGCACGTCGAAACGCTCCCCGGATGCGGACTTGTCCGGCGGCAGACCGCTTCGGAGCAGAACAAACACTACGCAGCCCAGAGCGGCCACAAGCGCAAATACCAGTCTCCAGTTCAGAAGCTCCGTCAGACCGCCGCAGACCAGCGGACCCAGCGTCAGGCCCAGGTACACCGCCGTCAGCACGATGGAAATGACCTTGCCGCGGTGTTCGGGCGGGGCGATGGTAAAGCTCAGTGCCGTCACGCAGCAGGAAATACCTCCGGCGGAAATGCCCTGGGCAAGCCGCAGACCGATGACCGCGGGCATGGCGAAAGCGCTCGCCAGCAGCAGACTGAGTGCAACGAACAACCCCATGGAGAACAGCAGAAAACGCTTCGTTCCGTGAATGACGCACATTTTCCCGGCAGCGAGGTGGGAAACCGTCTGGCCGAGGTTGTAGCAGACCATGACGAGAGACAGCTCCACGGCGGACGCGCCGAAGCTGGAGCCGATGGCGGGAAGCATGGCAGCAACGCCGCTCATGAGCAACGGAGCCAGCAGGTTCCCTGTCCAGAGCGCGGCGATGATGCCTTTTAAACGCAGCGAAGCGAAATGTTCCATACTGTGTTCGAGCCGCAATCAGCCCGCTCTTCCGACTGATTCCGCAGCCGGCAGGGAGAATCATACGGCTTGTCCCTCACCAAAGGGAGCGATTTCAAATTTCAAAGGAACTTTTGATAAAAATTTTTCACAAAGCGGTGCGCCATCCTGAAAGATGTCCTGCTGCACCGCCCGCGCCTCCACAGTATATCGCTCCGCCCATGATGGCAAATCGAAAACGAAAGCCCGCTGCCGAATCCGGCAGCGGGACTGAAGCCCTGCAAAACATTTCGTCACTGTTCGGGCGTGAACACGAGAGGCAGCAGTTCGTCGATGGTCTCAACGCTGTGGATCTCGATGCGCTCCCTGAGGCCGTGGGGTATCTCCTCCAAATCCTTGAGGTTCTGGGAAGGGATGACCACACGTTTCAGCCCCAGGGCCACGGCTCCCAGTATCTTTTCTCTGATGCCGCCCACGGGCAGGACTCGACCGCGCAGGGTGATCTCGCCGGTCATGCAGGTATCTCCCCGCAGGGGACGGCCGCTTAGCGCCGAAACCAGAGCCGAAACCAGCGTCACGCCTGCGGAAGGTCCGTCCTTGGGCGTGGCCCCCGCGGGAACGTGGATGTGGATGTCCATGTTTTCATGGCATTCGGGGTCGATGCCCAGCTCTGCGGCATGGGAACGGGCGTAGGTCAGGGCAGCCTGCGCGCTCTCCTTCATCACGTCACCGAGCTGCCCTGTGAGCAGCAACCCGCCCTTACCCTTCATGGCGCTCACTTCCACATGCAGAACACGCCCGCCAGCCTGCGTCCAGGCAAGGCCGAGGGCCACGCCCGGAATGAGCTGTGTTTCGTTCTCTTCATCGCGGAAGGGCGGAACTCCCAGAAGCCTGGAAACCACTGCTGGTGTCACCGCAAAGGGAGGCTTCTCGCCTTCAGCCTTGCGGCGGGCCAGTTTGCGGCACACACTGCCAATCTCGCGCTCCAGATTGCGCAGCCCGGCCTCACGGGTATATGAACGGATGATGCGCGTGAGCGCACTGCCGCGGAAGGCAACGTCCCCGGCTTTCAGGCCATTGTTCGCGATCTGGCGCGGCAGCAGGTACTTTTTGGCAATGGCAAGTTTTTCCTGCTCGGTATAGCCGGAAATCGGGATGACCTCCAGCCGGTCGAGAAGTGCCGGCGGAATGGTGTCGAGCTGGTTGGCCGTACACAGGAACAGCACCTTGGAGAGGTCAAATTCCAAGTTCAGGTAATGGTCGCTGAAATGCGCGTTCTGTTCAGGATCCAGCGCCTCCAGCAAGGCGGAGGACGGGTCTCCGCGAAAGTCGCTTCCCAGCTTGTCCAGTTCGTCCAGAACAATGACAGGATTCCGTGTGCCCGCCTGACGCACGGCCTGAATGATGCGGCCCGGCATGGAGCCGATGTAGGTGCGCCGATGACCGCGGATCTCGGCTTCGTCGCGCATTCCTCCCAGAGAAATGCGCTGGAATCTGCGCCCCATGGCGCGGGCTATGGAGCGCCCCAGAGAAGTCTTGCCCACACCCGGAGGCCCGACAAAGCATAGCACGGAACCGTGGGAGGCAGGATTCAGCTTGCGCACGCTGAGAAATTCCAGAATGCGATCCTTGACCTTTTCCAGGCCGAAGTGGTCTTCGTTCAGAATCTCCGCGGCTCTGGCGATATCCAGGCGGTCGCGGGAAGTCTTCTTCCAGGGCAGCTCGGAGAGCAGTTCCAGATAGGTACGCACCACGGTCGCTTCGGCGGACTCATTGTGCATGGAAGAAAGACGGTGGAGCTGTTTGTCCGCCTCCTTCCGAGCTTCAGGCGGAAGAGCTGCCTTGTCCAGATTCTCCCTGAGCTGCCGGAGTTCTTCTTCCTCGTCAACACGGTCGCCCAGCTCCTCATGGATGGCCTTGAGCTGTTCCCGCAGAAAATATTCCTTCTGCGTCTTTTCCATACCCTCGCGGGCCATGCCCTGGATGCGTGCCTGGAGAGCTGTCACCTCGGCTTCGCGGAGCAGGAAACTGTTCACGCGCCTCAAGCGTTCCACGGTATCCAGGCATTCCAGCAAGGCCTGAGCGTCGGTCATGCCAAGCCGCATGTTGGTGGCGATGATGTCTGCCAGACGGCCCGGCTCGTTCACGGAGGCGAGAACCCCCATGATTTCTCCCGTGGGCACGCCGCGCAGGTGCAGAATCTTTTCGCTCTGCTCTCTGGCCGTGCGCATCAAGGCTTCGCACTCCACGTCGGAAATTTCCGGCGTCACGTCTTCGAGAACACGGATGCGGGCCAGCATCACCTGATCGTGGACTTCATACTCTTCCACATGTGCACGGGCCAGAGCCTGAGCGAGTATCTTCAGCTGTCCGCCGGATACACGTATGGTGCGCAGGGGCATGACCACCGTACCCACAGAGTACAGGTCGGAAGGACCGGGTTCGTCGGCGTCGGCATTGCGCTGGGCGCAGAGAAGCAGAAAACGGTTCCCGTTCAGGGCGTATTCCACCGTTTCAATGAATTTTTCCCGGCCCTCGAACAGCGGGACTATCATGGAATTGAACACCACGGAGTCGCGCATGGGCAGCACGGGGAGAATCTCGGGGATATGCGGGCCTTCGCCCTCGTTCCGGCTTTCCGCCGCGCCTTGTTCGGCGCTGCTCTGCTCGTCTTCTGCGCCCGCGTCCTGCCCGGATTCAAGGCTGTCGTCAAGGGCAGGCCCGCGGGATGACTCTTCGCGCTGCGGCTCGTCCGCCGGTTCAGAACTATGTTTCTGTATATCGCTCATGATACCCTCGTGCGGACGCTCTGTGTCCGCCGGCTTACCGCGATGGGATGCTTCGATCGAGTTTCAGGCTGAAGCACTGATCCGAGGAAATGATCAGATGATCCTGAAGGTACATCCCCAGACTCTTGAGCGCCGTATCGATGCGTTCCGTCAGATCCCTGTCCGAGATCGAAGGCTTTGCCAGGCCTCCCGGATGATTGTGCATAAGGACGATGCTGCTCGCCTTCTCTCCGAACATCAGCTCCGCCACTTCCCGTGGTTCAAGTCCCACATGATCGGCAGAGCCATCGCGAATCCGGATAAAGTTAAGCAGTCTGTTCTGTTTGTCCAGAAGAGCAGCCCATACTTCTTCGTGAGAACAGAAGCGCAAGCGCTGCTTCCCCATCTCGATGAGTTCTTCCAGCGTCACAGGCTGCTTCCTTGGCACCGCGTCCGTCGAAAGGCGAGCCATGATTTCCCGAAGGAGCGCAAGCACGGCGTCTGTCGGCTCGCCGCAGCCTTCCACATTGCGCAGAGCTGCGGGACTGGCCGCCAGAATGCCCCGAATGCTGCCAAAACGCTGGATGAGGCGCTTGGCCAGCATCTTGTTGTCACGGCGCAGGTAGACATAGCCGAGGAGCAGTTCTACAAGCTCATCGTCAAAAAGTTTCGTGGGATCGTCCAGCAGGCGTTCCCGCAGGCGCTTTCGGTGGCCGTTGCGCAGTTCGTTCTGGGAAGGTTCTCTGTCAGGCATAGAACTCTCTAGCGCCGGCGGAACAGGAGTGAAAGTTCCGCAGTCAGGATTTCCACGGCCTGGACGGGCTGCACGGAGCCGGTCTTCACCGAACATTCCGCACGCTCCAGAGCCGCGAACAGGCGCACCAATCCGGAAAAGCCCAGCGCGGCAGCGATACGGCGCTTTTCCGCTTCCACGTACTGCGGGCAGTAGACGCGCTCTTTGGCCAGCATCTGCCAGAGCATACGCCCTTCACGCGCCAGCAGTGCAAGCAGGGGAAAAAGCAATGATTCTCCCCCGTCCCCTTCGCGCAGAAGCGTCTTCCAGACCTCGGCGGACTGCCCGCGTTCGATCTGCCGGATCACGTCAAAAATCACGGCCTCCGGCGTAAACTCTGTGGTCTGCCGTACCAGCGCGGCGTCTGCCGTTCCGTTTTCGGCTGCCAGAAAAAGCTGTTCCAGAGCGCCGTGCACGGCGGAGGCGTCGGGAATGAGTATTTCCGCAAGCATATTCAAGGCATCGGGCGTCAGGGAGAACCCCATGTCCCTGGCCTGCCGCTGGAGATAGGAACGCAGAGAACGGGCATCCAGCCCGGCGGAGCGCCAGACCCAGCCCTTCTTGTCGGCGAAGGCCAGACATTTCAGATGGGCGATGGACGCGGGGAGTTTGGGACGGCCCTTTTCCCAGGGGCCTTCCAGACAGAAGACCGGCAGCACACCGGGACGGGGTGTCGCCAGCGCGGAGGAAAGCTGCTTCCAGGTCTCGGCAGGAAGCTGCTGCGCCCCCCGCACCACCAGCACCTTCAGTCGACTGTCCAGCCCCTGAAGTGTAAGCCTGTCCCAGAAGCGGCGATCCAGTTCCTCATCCCCCCAGAACACGGCCACGTCAGGACTCAGAGAAGCCAGCGGCTCCAAGATATCCCGTTTCAGTGCCTCGCGCAGAAGCGCGGCGTCTGGACAGATGCTGAAAAAGAACCCGGGACGCTCCATGACGCCTTCTCCCAGAAGGTTCAGAACTTCTGCTGCATACGGTCAAGGGCGCGGCTCATGGTCTCCTTCAGACCATCCCGGATGGCGTTTGCCTCGTCCACAGTCTCGAACTTGTCATTGTAGCGGACAACTCCGGAACGCCAGATCACCGCGCCGGTACGCCCGCTGCGGACGACAAGTTCCAGTCGGACGGTCGTGTCGGTAAGCAGCGTATTGTCCACACGGTTGCTCACGGAGGAGCGAACAAGGAAGCCAGGCATGGTGATGTCCAGCGTGTAGTCCGCAGGGCCGTCATCCACCCACCGAGCAAGGCGGCGCAGATTCACTTCATCGCGCGCCAGTCCCCTCAGATAATACTGAACCCAGGGATACATGGTGACCTGCTCCACATGTTCGATCTTCAGCGTGCTGTTCCCGTCGCCGAGGACGCTCTGCGCACGGCCCGAGACCGAGGAAAAGCCGTCCATCTCATAGCCGCAGCCGCACAGGTGCAAGCTCATGACGAGACAGACACCCGCGAGCAGCTTCCACCACCTGTCCCTGAAGTTCTTCATTGTCAGTTCGCCACGATATTGACCAGTTTGCCGGGAACGACGATCACCTTGCGTACCGTCTTGCCCTCGAGATGCCGCACGATAGCAGCATCGGCAAGCGCGGCTCCCCGCACTTCGTCCTCGCCGCTTCCCGCCGGAACCTCCACGCGGCCACGGAGCTTACCGTTCACCTGCACCACCACAGTGATGGCATCGCGGGCCAGAGCCTCTTCCTTCCACTCGGGCCAGGTCTCGGCGTCAAGCATGTCCTCATGCCCCAGAGCCTGCCAGATCTCCTCGCAGAGGTGCGGGGTGAAGGGGAAGAGCAAGGTCAGCACCGTGGCCATGGCGGAAGACAGGCAGGCACACCCGGCTTGTGTGGTGGCCAGTTCTTCACGGTACTGGTTCACGGCGTTCACGAGTTCCATGATCGCGGCGATGGCCGTGTTGAACTGGCTGCGGCTGCCGATGTCGTCCCCGACCTTCTTCACTGTGGCGTGTTCGATACGGCGCAGACTACGGATGGCTTCATCCCTGGCGGGGGAGAGGTCGGAACACGCCTTCACGGGCGCAAGCAGCGCTTCCATGTCAGCGAACATACGCCACACGCGGCTGACAAAGCGGGAAGCGCCCTCAATACCGCTGTCCGTCCAGTCGAAGTCGCGTTCCGGCGGCGCGGCAAAGAGGCAGAACAGGCGCACCGTGTCCGCACCGTACTTCTGCACCATGGCATCGGGATCCACGATATTTCCCTTGGACTTGGACATCTTGCTGCCTCCGAGCAGCACCATGCCCTGCGTGAGCAGCCGGCTGAAAGGTTCGTCCAGTTCCCTGGGGAAATAACCGCAGTCACGCAGCATTTTGGTGAAGAAGCGGGAGTACAGCAGATGCAGGATGGCGTGTTCCACTCCGCCGATATACTGATCCACGGGCAGCCAGTACTTCAGCGCCTTCTCGTCAAAGGGAGCATCGTCCTTGCGCGGCGAGGTATAGCGGGCAAAATACCAGGAAGATTCCACAAAGGTGTCCATGGTGTCCGTCTCGCGCCGGGCCGGACCACCGCAGCAAGGGCAAACCGTCTCCACGAAAGACGGGGTGGAAGGCAGGGGGGAACGCCCGTCATCGCAGGTCTGCACGTCCAGCGGGAGCAGCACGGGCAGATCTTCTTCCTTCACGGGCTGAACGCCGCAGCGCTCGCAGTAGACCACGGGGATGGGCGCACCCCAGTAGCGCTGGCGGGAAATATTCCAGTCGCGCAGGCGATAATTCACCGTTGGGCCGCCTCTGCCGGTCTCGCCCAGTTTCCTGATGATGGCTTCGCGCCCTTCATCGTTGGGCATACCCGTGAACTCGCCGGAATTGACCAGAACGCCGGGTTCGGTAAAGGCTTCCGTCATGGAAGCGGGGTCAAGCTCCTGTCCCGCGGGACTGACCACAACCTTGATCTCGATGCCGAAGCGCCGGGCAAAGTCGAAGTCGCGCTGGTCGTGGGCGGGTACGGCCATGACCGCGCCCGTGCCGTAGTCGGCCAGAACGAAATTCCCCAGCCAGATGGGGATGCGGTCGCCGGTGAAGGGATTGATGCAGTAGGCCCCAGTGAACACGCCGTCTTTCTCCAGAGTCTCGGACTGCCGATCCAGACGATCCATGTTGCGGGTGCGCTCGATGAAGGCGCGGATTTCAGGTTCGTTCCCTCGGCCGGCGATGAGGGATTCCACCAATGGATGTTCGGGCGCAAGCGTCATGAAGGTGACGCCGAACAGCGTGTCCGCACGGGTGGAGAAGACCTTGATGTCCTCCTCTCGGCCTTCGATGCGGAAGGCAATCTCCGCGCCGGTAGAACGCCCGATCCAGTTGTGCTGCATGGTGAGCACACGTGAGGGCCAGCCGCCTTCCAACTTCTTGAGGTCGGCCAGAAGCTCGTCCGCGTAGGCGGTGATGCGGAAGAACCACTGCGTGAGATCCTTCTGTTCCACAGGGCTGTCGCAGCGCCAGCACCTGCCATCCACCACCTGTTCGTTGGCCAGCACGGTGTGGCAGCTCGGGCACCAGTTCTGCGGGGCCTCCTTGCGGTAGACAAGGCCCTTCTTCAGGCATTTCAGGAAAAATTCCTGTTCCCAGCGATAGTATTCAGGGCGGCAGGTGGCGACTTCCCGCCTCCAGTCATACGCGTAGCCCATGCGCTTGAGCTGAGCGCGCATATTGTCAATATTGGAATACGTCCATTTCGCCGGATGTGTTCCGTTCTTGATGGCCGCATTTTCGGCAGGCAGGCCGAAGGCGTCCCAGCCTATGGGATGCAGGACGTTATAGCCCTGAAGGCGACGGAAGCGGGCCAGTACATCGCCAAGACAGTAGTTGCGCACATGGCCCATATGTATCCTGCCTGAAGGATACGGGAACATTTCCATCAAAAAATACTTGGGCCTGGACGTATCAATGTCACAGTCGAAAGCGCCCTTTTCGGACCAGATCTTCTGCCATTTTTCTTCCAAAGACTGAGGATCATAACGAGACGAAAGTGCCATTCTTTTTTCCTTGAAGGCCGCGGGACGCTCCGCCTGCCTGTCTGATTGCGCGTCAGCGGACGCCGAGTTCACCCTTATCCAAAGCCCTGTACACCGCGTCCAGGATGCCGTTGACAAAGGCGCTGGAGCCGGGATCGCCATACTGCTTGTCCAGCTCCAAAGCCTCGTTCATGGACACCCGGGGAGGCACATCGGCGCGGTAGAGCAGCTCGTACACGCCGAGGCGAAGCAGATTCAGCTCCACTCTGCCAACTCTGTCGAGACGCCAGTTGCAGGCATATTTCTCGATAATGCCGTCCAGTTCCCCGCGATGTTCCCAGACGCCCTGAACCAACTCCCAGGCAAAGCCGGACGCCTCGTTCTCCGTGGAATCGCCCTGACGCGGAACGGTCAGAAAAATCTGCTGCAGATGCTCCATCGTGGAACAGCTCAGAAATTCCTGACTGTACAGGGTGTGGAAGGCCAGCATACGCTGTGAGTGGCGGGAAGGCTCTCTATTCGCCATCAGAGCTGCTCCATGACGCGGATAGTCTCCAGAACCGCCGCGGCAGTCTCCGCGCCCTTGTTGCCCGCGTGGGCTCCGGCGCGTTCAATGGCCTGTTCAAGATTGTCGGTGGTCAGAAGTCCAAAGCCGATGGGCAGGCCGGACTGAAGCGCGACCTGTGCTATGCCCTTAGAGGCTTCGGCGCACACATAGTCAAAATGAGGCGTGGCGCCGCGGATCACGGCTCCCAAAGCGATGATGCCATGATATTGAGCGCGCTCGGCGAGCTTCTTACAGAGCAGCGGCAGCTCATACGCGCCGGGCACACGGATCACGGAAATATCATCGAGAGACGCACCATGCCGGACAAGACAGTCCACGGCGCCGTCGATAAGATGCTGCACCACAAAATCGTTGAAACGCGATGCCACGATGGCGATCTTCACGCCTCTGGCATTGAGCTGTCCTTCTATGGTTCTTACTGTATACATGATTTCCTCGCTAAACCCCAACACGCGCCACGGCGTGCTCCTTTCTCTGCCTACTGCCGAAAGCCGGACAATGCCGCCTCCTCCGCAGTTTCATCATCGCGCAGATCGCGCCGGATGCCAAGAGGTTTCAATCCTCAGCCGGCCACTCTTCCGACTGACTCCGCAGCCGGCAGATGGATTCATGCAGATGGTCACTTCCTGAAGGAAGAGAGCACAGAAAAGAATTTCATCGGCTTTGCCGTTTTGTCAATCACTCTTTTTCCTCTGAAGGGGAGATTTCAAGCCTCGGAACGTTTGATGAATAGGCTTTTCCCAGTCACTTCCTTTTCCCCTGTCCTTCGCTCTCAGAAGCTGAAGCCGGTGCGCCGCAGAAGATCCATGGTCACTCGGGATTCGGCCGAGTCTTCCTTTCTGTACGGCGCTGTGAGACTGTCCACATACTTGCCGATGATGTCGGTTTCCAGATTCACTGCAGAACCTGCGCCCCAGCGGGCCGCCGTAGTCACGCGCCAGGTTTCGGGGATGACGTTCACTTCGATAAAACCGGCTCCGCAGGCATTCACCGTAAGGCTGATGCCGTCAAGCGCCACCGAACCCTTGGACACGATCTGGGAATTCCACACCGGATCGAAGCTCAGGCGCACACGGTGCGACTGTCCCACCCTGGTGATACGCTCCACACGAGCCACCGTATCCACATGTCCGCTCACGATGTGCCCGCCGACACGCTGACCGGGGATCATGGCCCGCTCCATGTTCACCAGTGATCCGGGAGACAGATCTTTCAGATTGCTGCAGGAAAGCGTTTCCTCCGAAGCAAAGGCCGTAAATTCGGGACCAGCGGAAAGCCACGTCTCCACCGTGAGGCAGACGCCGTTGCAGGCCACGGATTCCCCGATCTTGGGCGCATTCCACTCAAAAAGCGGACGAAAGCGGAAACGCACATCCCCGCCCTGCTTCTCCACGGCCACGACCTGACCCTGTCCTTCGATAAGTCCTGTGAACATATCAGCTCCTGATCGGTCTCAGATACAGATGAACATCCCCATCCACCGCAGAAATCCTGACCACCCGCATCCGCAGCGCCTCTTCCATGCTGTTCACACTCCGGCCACTGAACAAAGGCCGTGCCGAGCTGTCTCCGAGGATAAGCGGCGCAAGATGAAGATGAAATTCGTCAACCGTTCCGGCTTCGAGCAGGGAGAGCGCAAGCCTGCCCCCGCCCTCGCAAAGCACATAGGGGCAGCCCTCTGTCTCCCGCAGATGGATGAGCATCTGCATGACATCGAGTCCGCGAGGCCCGGCGTCCACGCCGAAAACCCGACAGCCACGCTCCCGCAGCGCGCTGGCGGCAGGCGTGTCCGCCTGCACAAAGGACGTGAAGAACACGCAGTCTCCAGAGCGCTCTTCCACCATGCGGCCCGGATTTTCCGGGGACGGAAGCCTGGAGGACAGCACCGCTGCCAGCGGCTGACGGCGAACCTTTGACGTGCGCGCCGTCAGCCGGGGATCATCCATGAAAAAGGTATTGCCCCCCACGAGCACCGCGCCTCCGGCCAGCCCCACATGTTCCCGCAGGCGCATGACCTCGGCCCGCGAACCCTCGTGGGAGAGGAGCTGACCGCGTCCCTCCCGTGTGGCGATGCGTCCGTCCAGAGAGGCGGCCATCTTCAGAATGACGCAGGGACGCCTTTGCGTCTGCCAGACGATGAAATCGGCGGCGAGTTCGCGGCATTCGGCTTCGAGGATACCCATCTCCACGCGGACGCCGTGGGCACGCAGAACGTCCGCGCCCCCGGCGGCCCTTGGGTTGACATCCGGCATTCCGATGACCACATGGCGTATGCCGGCTTTCAAAATGGCTTCGGTACAGGGCGGTGTCTTGCCCTGATGACTGCACGGCTCCAGCGTGACGTAAAGCGTACACCGGGAAGGCTCAACGCCCCTCTCTGCGGCATCGCGCAGACAGTTCACCTCAGCATGAGCCTGTCCGTACACGGCATGCCAGCCCTCTGCGACAATGCGCCCATCCTGCACGAGAACGGCGCCCACCGTGGGATTCGGGGCCGTATGCCACCTTCCCCGTTCCGCGAGCGCCAGGGCTTCGCGCATGAAGCGTTCGTGCAGATCGTTCACCGCGTCTCTCCAACTTCTCCGTCATCTTCCGCGGGACAATGCGTTTCGTGCCGAAGATGGATTACCTCAACACCCGCTTCCCTGAGCATGGACGCAGAAAACTCATCGGGATAGTTCTCGGAAACCCAGATGCGCCGGATACCGCAGTTGATGAGCATTTTTGAGCAGATGAAGCAGGGGAAGGTCGTGCAGTACAGCTCTGCTCCTCTGAGGGAAATGCCGTGCATGGCGGCCTGAATGATGACGTTCTGCTCAGCATGGATACCGCGGCAGATCTCATGCCGCTGCCCGGAAGGTATGCCCAGCTCCTGACGCAGGCATCCGGACTCCAGGCAATGAGCTACGCCGGAAGGTGCGCCGTTGTAGCCGGTAGCCAGAATGCGCTTGTCCTTCACGGCAACGGCCCCCACCTTCCTGCGGAGGCAGGTGCTGCGTTCGGAAACGAGGAAGGCAATATCCATGAAATACTGAGGCCAGCTGGCTCTGGAATCCTGCGTCATGCTTCCTCCCGAAGGCTGAGGAAGGCGGATGTCCCGCCCTCCGCAGCGTTTTTACCAGGCAAAAAGCGGGAACTGCCGGGCAAAGGCCTCCACCTCGCGGCGAACGGCGGCGAGACGGCTTTCGCTGCCTGTGCCTGCGAGAGCCTCGACAATCCAGCCGCCCACCTTCTCCATGTCTTTTTCCTTCATGCCGCGGGTGGTAAGCGCCGCGGTACCGAGGCGCACGCCGGAGGTCACAAAGGGCGAGCGTGTCTCAAAGGGCACGGTGTTCTTATTCGCAGTGATGCCTGCTGCATCAAGTGCCTGTTCCGCGTCCTTTCCGGTGATGTCCCGGCGGGTGAGGTCGAGCAGCATCAGATGGTTGTCCGTCCCCCCGGAAACCAGTTCGTACCCTGCCGAGATGAGGCAATCCGCCAGCACCGCGGCGTTTTTGACGATCTGTGTCTGATACTCCTTGAACTCCGGGCGCAGCGCTTCGCCAAAGGCCACAGCCTTGGCCGCGATGACGTGCATGAGCGGGCCGCCCTGCATACCGGGGAAGACCTTGCTGTTGATGGATTTTCCGTACTGCTGTCCGTGCGAAGTGAGAATCATGCCTCCACGCGGACCGCGCAGGGTCTTGTGCGTGGTGGTCGTGACCATGTCGGCATGAGGCATCGGCGACGGGTGCAGTTCCGCGGCCACAAGCCCGGCAATATGCGCCATGTCCACCATGAGGCGCGCTCCGACTTCATCGGCAATGCGGCGGAAACGTTCGAAATCCAGAATGCGGGGATAGGCGCTGGCGCCAGCCACGATGAGCGCCGGACGGCACTCGCGGGCAAGAGCGGCAAGGGCATCGTAGTCTATACGGCCTGTTTCACGGTTCACACCATAGGGAACGAAGCGATAGGTCCGGCCAGAAAAATTCACGGGGCTGCCGTGGGTGAGGTGGCCGCCGTGGGAAAGATCCATACCCATGACCGTATCCCCGGGCTGAAGCAGTGCAAGGTAGGCGGCCATGTTCGCCTGACTTCCGGCGTGGGGCTGGACGTTGGCAAAGTCACAGCGGAAGAGCTTCATGGCCCTGTCGCGGGCCAGTTCTTCCACAACATCCACAAACTCGCAGCCGCCGTAATAGCGCTTGCCGGGGTAACCCTCGGCGTATTTGTGAGTCATGATGGAACCCTGCGCCTCACGCACAGCGGCGGACACGAAGTTCTCGGAGGCGATAAGTTCCAGTTTGCTCATCTGGCGGCGGGATTCCTTCCAGATGGCATCCGCGACCTCAGGGTCGCGCAGAATCAATTCATCCATGCGTATTCCTGTGTAATTCCTGGCATCTTTCTGCCACTGTGAAAAGACCGGTACTCCGGCGGCGTCACGCAGTGAACTTCTTCAGTACAAGGCTGGCATTGGTGCCGCCGAAGCCAAAGGAGTTAATCAGCGCGTATTCGGGATCGAGCTTCTTGGGGCCGCTGCCCATATAATTCAAGTCACATTCGGGATCGGGATTCTCCTGGTTAATGGTGCCGGGGACGATTCCCGTTTCCAGTGTCTTTGCGGCAAACACCGCGGCCACGCCGCCGGACGCTCCCAGAAGATGACCGATCTGGGACTTCACCGCCGTGATCGCAAGCCCCCTGGCGTGCGCACCGAAGACCTCGTGCAAGGCTTTGGTCTCGGCAGCATCGTTGGCGTGGGTTGAAGTGCCGTGAGCGCTCACATGGTCAATCTGGTCGGGAGAAATGCCGGCGTCGGCCAGCGCACTGCGCATACAGGCAGCCATGCCCTCTCCCGTCTCCAGAGGCGCAACCATATGATAGGCGTCATCGGAAGCGCCGAAGCCGAGGACTTCGGCATAGATGGCGGCTCCGCGGGCCTTGGCGGATTCCAGCGTTTCCAGCATGACCATGCCCGCGCCCTCGCCCATGATAAAGCCGCTGCGTCGGGCATCGAAAGGCCGGGAAGCCTTTTCAGGGTCGTCCTGATACTCGACGCACAGCGCCTTCATGGAGGTAAAGCCGGAAATGCCCATCGGCGTGACCGTAGATTCCGCACCGCCGGTGATGACGGCATCGGCGCGGCCCAGCAGGATCTGATCGAAAGCGCAGCCAATGGCATGCAGAGCCGAAGCGCAGGCACTGGTGGAAACCACGTTGATACCCCTGGCGCCGGTGAAGATGGCCACCTGTCCGGGCGCCATGTTGGAAATGAGCATGGGGATATAAAACGGCGAAACGCGAGTCGGCCCGGCACTGAGCAGTCTGGAATGGAAGGTTTCGATAGTATTCAGGCCGCCAAGCCCCACACCGAGGACAACGCCCGTACGTCCGGCGTTTTTTTCATCAATGACGAGGCCGGAATGCTTATGGACGGCGATACCGGCACAGACGGCAAGCTGACAAAAGCGATCCATCTTGCGGCACTGCTTGGCCGGAATGACGGTTTCAGGCTCGAAACCCTTGACCTCGCCCGCGATGTGTGTGGGAAATTCGGTGGAATCGAACTGGGAGATACGGCCTATGCCGGAAGTGCCGGCAATCAGAGCCTGCCAGCTGCTGTCCACATCAAGGCCCAGAGGAGTAATGGCCGAAAGGCCGGTAATGACTATGCGCTTACGTTCCACGCTTCGCTCCATGAATATCTTGGAACCTTCGCCCGTATGCACGACCCGTACCCGAACCCTTCGGGCCTGCCCATGCCTCGCCGTGATCCAACATATTCATGTTTTTTTCGGCGGAACAGACGATGCTCCTGACTCTGCGGCAGATAGACATTCCCCGTCCGGCATACCACAATGCCGTTCGGCGTACGCTTCGGAATCCCTGCGCACTCGATGCCTCCGTCTGGCCACAGTCCCTTCGGTTTTTGCCGCCATTCCGGAAACACTCTGAAGCCTTCCTGCACTTGGGACGCCGAAACCTCCCTCACCTCTCCGCAGACGGCTCCGCAGACATGGAATCCGGAAAACAGAATACGCCGGAAGGCCGAAGCCCTCCGGCACAAGAGGCGCAGAACGTACTTACTTCTGCTTGCTCTCTATATAGTTGATGGCATCCTGAACCTTCAGGATCTTCTGGGCGTCTTCATCGGCGATCTCAACGCCGAACGCCTCTTCAAAGGCCATGATGAGTTCCGTGAGATCCAGAGAGTCGGCGCCCAGATCTTCAATGAAGGAAGCCTCGGGAGTCACTTCTTCTTCAGAAAGCTGGAGCTGTTCGACAATGATCTGTTTGATCTTATCTTCAGTAGCAGACATGTTTCCCTCCACAGGGTACTGGTTCAGGTTATACCGAAGTTCATCCGAAGTGTACCGGACGAACTTTTGTGCCATAATTCAAATCCTCCCGCAACCGGAAAGAGTGCTGCGCTAGCAGTAAAGCCCTCCGTTCACGGCGATCACCTGTCCGGTGATGTACGCCGCCTTGTCCGATACAAGGAAGGCCACAGCGTCAGCCACATCCTGAGCGGAACCGAGCCGCCCGAGAGGAATGGCCGAAAGATAGGCCCTGCGGCTCTCTTCGGGGAGTGCTGCCGTCATCTCCGTTTCAATGAAGCCAGGGGCCACCGCATTAACGGTGACCGAGCGACTACCTAGTTCCTTGGCTGCGGCCTTGGTCATGCCGATCATCCCGGCTTTGGCGGCTGCGTAGTTGATCTGCCCGGCATTACCCATCTGACCGACGACGGAGGAAATATTGACGATACGCCCGAAACGCTGCCGTGCCATGATCCTTGCCGTCTCCCGAAGAAAGAGAAAGGCCCCGCGAAGGTTGGTGCCGAGCACCTGATCGTAGTCCTCGTCCTTCATGCGCAGCACAAGCCCGTCACGGGTAATTCCGGCATTGTTCACAAGCGCGTCCAGCCGAACCTTGCCCTTGATTTCGCCGGAAAAAAATGCGGCGACCGCTGCGGCATCCGAAGAGTCCACGCGGAAGGCTCTTGCACGGCCTCCGGAGGCGGCGATGGCGGCAAGGGTGTCCTCCGCCGCTTCCGGACGGCTGACATAGGTAAAATACACCTGAAGACCAGCCGCGGCCAGCGTCAGCGCAATGGTACGCCCGATGCCGCGGGATCCGCCCGTAATGACGGCAGTGGGGGTCAGTTCACTCATATCAAAGCTCCCGGCTGAATCAATGCTAAGCGTTTTCCCCAAAAATGACAATGTTTCCATGAGCCGCCTGATTCCTCAGCCGATGGCGAGGGGATACGAAAAAGACCTTCCCCGGCTTCCCCGTTTTGCGGCAGCACTTCCCTGAAGAAGACGCCTTCACCACATAGAAGCATAGCGGACGAAGGAAATCAGGTCAGGAGTACGGAGCCCCAGGTCATGCCGCCGCCGAAACTGGTGAGCAGCACCTTCATGCCCGGTCGGAGCACGCCCTCCTTCCGTGCGTCGCACATGGCGAGAGGCAGTGTGGCTGCCGATGTATTGCCGTAGTTCGCGAGGTTGACGAAGACCTTCGCGGGTTCCAATCCCAAGCGTTCGCCCACGGCCTGAATGATGCGCAGGTTTGCTTGATGCGGGATGAAGAGTTCCACATCGTCCACGCCGAGTCCATTCCGCTCCAGGATATGCTGGCTTTCCTCGGTCATGCTTCGCACCGCATGGCGGAACACCGCCTGCCCCTGCATGGAAATAAAGAAGTCAGGGCCGAGGACATCTCCTTCCGCCACGGATCTGGCCGTCCCTCCGCCGATTTTGATGAGTTCGCACAGGGAGCCGTCGGAAGCACAGGTCACGTCCCTCACTTCCCACAGACCGCCTTCCGGACAGGAACGCAGCGCCACGGCCCCGGCGGCGTCCCCAAAAAGAACGCAGGTGGAACGATCCGCAAAATTCATGCGCCGGCTCAAAGCCTCGGCAGCGATGAGAAGAACGACAGCCTCCGGGCTGCCCTGAAGCACGGATCGGGCCAGTTCGAGTCCGTACACAAAACCCGTGCAGGCGGCGTTGAAATCCAGACACATCACCGCAGCGCCCCGTCCCGAAGACGAAGGCAGCCCCAGCTTGCCGGCGATGACGCAGGCCGTACTGGGGCTGAGATACTCGGGTGTACATGTAGCGACAAAAACATGAGTCACCGCGTCGGGAGAAAGCCTGGCGTCTTCCAGTGCCGCACGCGCGGCCGCGGCTCCTGCATCGGAGACCTGTTCGCCTTCGGCAAGGAAATGGCGTTCACGGATGCCTGTTCTCGAGACTATCCATTCGTCCGAGGTTTGCACCAGTTTTTCCATATCCCCGTTCGTAACGGAGTGCGAAGGGACATAGGAGCCAAGGCCGCAAATATAACAGGGAATCTTCATGCTTCAATCCACGGCCGGCATACTCTTCCGGCTGACTCCGCAACCGAGGGAGAGTGGGCGTACGGCTGGCTCCTCCCTGAGAGGAGTGCTTACGGAAAAGGATACTTGAGGCTTCGCCGTGTTGTTCATCGCGCTTTTCCCCTGAAAGGGTGAGTTTTCAAACCTCAAGGCAACTTTTGATGAAACAGCCCGGCTGCGTTCAAGGACAAAGCGAAACGAGGCAGCGGCACGGTTCGCAGAAAAAGCGGCCTTCTAGACCAGTCTTGCGTAGCTGGACAGCTCTTCGTTGGCGCTGATCGCCTCGACCAGCCGCTGCTGCGTACCCTTGACCACATAGGTATTGGCCATGACCACGGCGCTGGAAATAGCCTTCGCACTGGATTTGCCGTGACAGACTATGGCGATACCCTTCAGCCCCAGCAGCGGAGCACCGCCATATTCGGCGTAGTCCACGACCTTCTTGAATTTCTGGAAGGCCTTCATGGAAAGCATGGCCCCCAGCTTCGGTAACGTGCCGTTGGTCATCAGCTCCCGCTTGAGCACATGCGCCAGCGAGTTTGCCAGTCCCTCGCTGAGCTTGAGGGCGATATTGCCCACGAAACCATCACAGACGGCCACGTCAATGTCACCCGTGAACAGGTCGCGACCTTCCACGTTGCCGATAAAATTGAGATGGGATGCCTGCTTGAGCAGTTCGTAGCTGCTCTTGACCAGAGAATTGCCCTTCCCTTCCTCTTCGCCGATGCTGAGGATGCCCACTCGGGGAGCTTCATAGCCCATGATGTCGCGGACGAAGGTAGAGCCCATCAGCGCAAACTGAAACAGATGATGGGGGCGGCATTCCACGTTCGCCCCCACATCAAGAAGCAGCATGGGGGACTTTTCCGTGGGCATGAGTGAAGCCAGCGCAGGCCGTTCCACCCCGGGGATGCGCCCCAGGATGAACATCCCGCAGGCAAAGGCCGCACCTGAGTGACCGGCACTGATGAACGCGTCGGCCTTCCCCTCGCGGACGAGTCTGCAGGCCACCTGCATGGAAGAGTCCTTCTTCGAGCGCAAAATTTCAGAGGGCTTGTCCGTCATCTCCACCACTTGCGTGGCGTTGACGACTTCGTAAAGCTCTCCTTCCTCTTGCTGAACGGACAGTTCTTCCAAGGTGGAGCGGATGGCCTCTTCCCTTCCGGCAAGAAGCACCTTCGCTCCCGTAAGGCGTGCGGCCTGAAGTGCGCCGGGGATCACAACGGAGGGGCCGAAGTCCCCTCCCATGGCGTCCACGGCCAGTGTTGCGCGGCTACTGCTCATCCGTCACAGGCTCTACCTGACGACCATCGTACTTGCCGCAGGAGGGGCAGACACTATGAGGCCTGGTGGGGGCGCCGCAGGAGCAGTAAATGACCGTGGGCTTGGCCACACGGTCATGAGAGCGGCGCATACCTTTTCTGGAATGAGATTTCTTGTTCTGCTGAACAGCCATAATGTTCTCCTTATCACGAAGCGAAGAAGCGTCTATCGCTTCACTTTCAGTTGGCGCAGGACGGCCAGCCGTGGATCGCCCTCATCGGCGGAACATCCGCAGGGGCCTTCATTCAAATTTTTGCCGCACACAGGGCACAGTCCCCTGCAATCCGGCCGGCAGAGAGGCTTCACCGGCAACGCCAGCGAAAATTCCTCCCACAGCAACGCTTCAAGATTGAGGAAGGACGCCCCCCCCTCCATCTCGATGACGCTTCTTTCCAGAATGTCCGCACGGATGCCGTCTTCCCCGGCGTCAAGATTGCCGGCTGCGGGATAGCGTTCGAACTCATCGAAGCGCAGATCCAGCGTCACAAGGGTCTCTTCCATGCAACGGTCGCACGGCATGGCTACAACGCCCTTCAGCGTACCGCGCACGAGACATCCGTCTTCCTGCGGGAGGACAAGAACCTCGGCTCGGACAGGCTCGGCAATGCGGCACGACACCTGGTATTCCTTCAGGGGAGCCGTCCATATTCTCTCGTCGGAGACGGAAAACATACGCCCCTGAGTCCCCATGTCGTTCAGGGCGATGCGGCTCAGTTCCATACATACCTCTGGAAACACGTCAACGTACAGACCTGTTTCCGTTTTGTCAAGAGTGGAAATTCCCGCTCCCTGCCGTCAGTTTTTAACCGGTTTTCTGCTGAGAATCATGAAGTCGCGCAGGCCCTCGGCGTTCAATATGCTCTTCGTCTTCTGAAAATCCGTGTCCGTACCGCGCAGGAGCACCTGGACGTAATGCCATGTCCCCCTTTTCGTCTTCGTCTGCGCATACCTGGCACGAAGTCCGGCCTTTGCCAGCCGGCTGCGCAAACTTTGGGCCTGTTCGGCATTCTTGAACGCCGCCACACGGATCACATAGTCAGTCAGCGGCTTCTGCGGCTCGACGACCTCGGCTTTGGCTTTCTCAGACACAGTCTCGGGCTTGAGGTTTTTCGGCTCCTCCCCGGAGACCGGTGCATTTTCCGCCTTGCTGCGCTCGGAGAGTACGCCAGCGTCCTGCTCACTTTTCAAGCTGGTCATGAAACGCAGCTCTTCCTTGGGCAAGATGGCCTCCGAAGCCTTCCCCTCTTCTGTTCCCTCTTCTCCGGCAGCTTCCGCAGGCAGGAGATGTTTGAGTTCCTGCGGCTGAGGGAGAGGCATGGTTCCTCGGCCCACGATGATACCGCACAGGAAGCTGAAGGTCAGGAGAATCAGGGAGAGCACACTTGCCGTAACGAGGGCGGAAGGCGTGATGCGGGCCGTCCAGGCCATGCCGCCGCTCCGCTTTTCTTCCCGAATGGGTTCGGGAAGCGGCACGGAACGGGCGTCAGCCTCGCCCGCCTCGTCCCGGTTCAAAAGAGACGGCGCACGGCGCTCGCGCTCGGCCGCTTTCTTCCCGCTGGAAGAGGTATTACGGTAAAAGGCACCAGGCATGGCTACATACTTTCAGGGGCGCTGACGCCCAGGAGCTCAAGGCCATTGGCGATGACCACGCTCACCGTACGCAGGAGGGCAAGTCGCGCCTTCATGAGGCCTTCATCCTCGCCGCTGAGGATGGGATTGTTGGCATAGTAGCTGTGCAGACGTCCGGCCAGTTCCATGAGGTAGAAGCTGACAGGGTGTGCGGCACGGGCACGGGAGGCATCCTGCACCACGTTGCGGAAGCGTTCCGCCTCGCGCAGCAGAGACAGATCATCGGGCGCGGTGAGACAGGCGAGCTCCCCGGCACTGCACCGTTCCGGCAGCACGATGCCGCGGTCGGCGGCACGGCGCAGCAGTGCTGACACCCGTGCGTGGGCGTACTGAACATAGTAAACAGGGTTGTCCATATTGCGCTGCTTGACCAGCTCCAGGTCGAAGTCCAGCGGACTGTCGCTCTTGCGGGAGAGGAACATGTAGCGGGCGGCATCGGTCCCCACCTCGTCCAGCACTTCCCGCAGGGTGACGAATTCCCCGGCGCGGGTGGACATAGCCACGGGTTCGCCTCCGCGCATCAGGTTGACCATCTGGATGAGCACCACATGAAAGTCCTTCTCAGGATCGTGCTTCATGCAGGTGATGGCAGCCTTCATGCGGGGGATGTAGCCGTGGTGGTCGGCTCCCCAGATGTCGATGCATTCATCGAAGCCGCGTTCAAACTTATTGGCATGGTAGGCGATGTCCGACGCAAAATAGGTAAGATAACCGTCCGTCTTGCGCAGCACGCGGTCCTTGTCATCGCCAAACTGTCCGGTGGCCAGCCAGACGGCATCGTCCTTGTCATAGACCAGACCCATGCCACGCAGAACGTTGAAGGCAGCCTCCACCTTGCCGCCGTCAACAAGGCTTTTCTCGGAGAACCAGGTCTGATGCTCCACTCGGAATTCTTTCAGATCTTCCTTGATACCTGCCAGAATGGTTGAACAGGCGTACTCGTAGCAGAGATTTTTAGCCTCGTCTTCCGGACGCTGGATGAGCGAAGGATCCCTGTCCAGCATTTCGCGGGCAATGTCGCGGATATAGTCGCCGTGATACCAGCCCTTGGGGTCTTCAGGATAGGTCACCGGCAGGTGACAAAGCTCGCGCATACGCAGGTAGACGGAATCGCCCAGAAGCCGCATCTGGCGGCCTGCATCGTTGATGTAATATTCCGTGGAAACCTCATAGCCCGCGAAACGGAGCAGACGGGTCAGGGAATCGCCGACGGCCGCCCCCCGGCCGTGGCCGATGTGCAGCGGGCCGGTAGGATTGGCCGAGACGTATTCCACAACGATACGGCGGCCCGCGCCATCATGAGAGGAGCCGAAGGCCCTGCCTTCCCGTTCCGCATCCAGTATGACTTCCTGCCAGAAAGAAGGCGCAAAGGTGAGATTGATGAATCCGGGACCGGCGATCGCTGCGGAGAGCAGACCGGGGAGTTTTGCTTCCAGAGCGCGGCACAGTTCTTCCGCCGCGAGACGGGGAGCTTTTCCGGCCTGCCTGGAAATCACAAGCGCCAGATTGGTCGCAAGATCTCCGTGCCTTTCGTCCTTTGGAATTTCGAGAACGGCCTTTTCCGGCCATTCCCAGCCCCGTTCCGAGACAATCTCCCGAAGCGCCCTTTCAACAAGAATGATATCACGCATGACTATCCTTCAAACGCCTGCACGGCGTCTATATTGGGAATATGGACGGTGGCATAGCTCCCATCCTCCACGTTGGAAGCCACAAGGATGGGGCGCACCATGCGGGTGAGGACACCCTGCGGCCCGAACTCCACCCAGCGGCGCACTCCGTTCTTCCACTGGCGGGTGATGGTGTCCACCCAGCAGACAGAAGATGTCATCTGACGCCGTACCGCCGCATGGATAGCCGCGGCTTCCGTGAGCGGTTCGCCGCTGACGTTGAAATAGATGGGGAAGGCGGCAGCGCGCCAGTCCTGAGTATCGAGGAGCTTGGCGAACTCCGCCGAGGCTTCGGCCATCATGGAGGTATGGAACGCCCCGCTTACCGCGAGGGGGAAGATCTTGACGCGGGGATTGTCGCTCTTGAGCCGTTCCGCAGTCTCTTCCACGGCGTCACGATGCCCGCTGAGCACGAACTGGAGCGGCGTATTCTTATTGGCGATGCGCACCAGCTTGCCCGTGCGCTCGGAGACCTCCCGGGCGGCGGTTTCCACCGTCTCCTGGGAGAGGCGGATCACGGCGCACATCACCCCGATATGTTCGGGGTCTACCTCGGCCATGAGACGCCCGCGTACAGAGACCAGTTCCAGGATATGGCCGATGTCCAGCACGCCGGCTGCGGCCAGCGCACTGAATTCTCCAAGGCTGTGCCCTGCCGCGCACACGGGCTTGAGGCGATCCTTCACGCTCAGCCAGAGCGCAAGATTGACCACGGTGATGGCAGGCTGGAGGTTCTGAGTCTCCGCCATAAGGGTGACGTCGTTGCTTTCCCAGTATATTTCGCGAAGAGACAGTCCGCTTGCGCGTTCCGCCATCTTCCACAGCTCCATGAACTCCGGGGAGGATTCGGCGAGCCTGCGGCCCATGCCGGGTGCCTGAGACCCCTGTCCGGGAAACAAAATGGCAGTGTTGACGCTGCTCATTGGAACTCCTTGCGTAGAGGATGTTTCAATCCTCAAAGGAACTTGTGATGGAAGCTCGGAAAAGCCGCCCTGATGACGGCTCCGTGTCTCAGTCGTAGCGGACGGAGCTGAACTTCATCAGTTTCTCCCAGTTATGATGGGATTCCAGATAACGGAATGTTCCGGTTTTTGCGCGGATGACCAGAGAATGGGTCACGGCACCGCGACCGGAATAGCTCACCCCGCCGAGGAAGGTTCCGCCGGAAATGCCGGTGGCCGCAAAAAACGCGTCGTCCGCCCGGATGATGGAATCCACCGTAAGAATTTCGTCCAGGCGTATGCCCTCGGCGATCATGGCCTGCCGCTCTGCTTCGGACTGCGGGTCGAAGCGGCCGAAGATCTGCCCGCCCACGCCCTTGATGGCACAGGCGGAAATCACGCCCTCTGGCGTGCCGCCGGTACCCATCATCACGTCCACGTCCGTACCGGGGTCAGCCACCATGAGGGAACCGGCCACATCACCATCCGTGTGAAGCGTGATGCGCGCTCCCGTCTTGCGGATCTCGGCGATCAGTTCCTTGTGCCGCGGCTTGTCCAGAACGAAGACCACGAGGTCGTTAATGTCCTTGCCGATGGCCCGGGCCACGGCCGCGAGGTTGTCCGCCACGGGCGCATCGATGTCCACCACGTCGCGGGCTTCGCGGCCTACCACGAGCTTCTTCATGTAGTAGCTGGAGCCGGGGTTGTACATGTACCCGGACTTGCAGGCCCCGATGACGGCGATGGCGTTGGGACGCCCAAGGGCCAGAAGATTGGTGCCCTCCACAGGATCCACGGCGATATCGATGGCGGGGCCTGAGCCGTCGCCGACTTCCTCGCCGTTGTACAGCATGGGAGCCTTGTCCTTGGCGCCCTCGCCGATGACAACGCGTCCCTTGATACTGACGGAATCAAAAGAAACACGCATGGCGTCCACGGCCGCGCCGTCACCTTCTTCCTTGGCGCCCTTGCCCAGCCAGCGGGCAGCAGACAGAGCAGCAGCTTCAGTGACTCGAACCAGATCGAACGAAAGATTTTTTTCCGGGGCTTGCATAGGCTCCTCACGCATAAGGGCTTGATGGAAGGTGGACTCTAAAAGTGACCGCACTCTGCGGAACTTAGCAGAAGCGCGTATTTTCTTCAAGTGCAGGCCGGCTTCGTTCCAGGGCAATCGCATGAAATGCCTACGGCGCTGTCATTGACAAAACTAAGATTTTGCTCATTTTATCCAATAAAATAACTAAATTAGAAGTTGTTTACGAATGCATTCTTTAAAAACCATTACCTTTGGAGCTGTCAGCGCTAAAAGAATCCAGGATAACTGCATATACAAAAGACGTAGCAGACTAAGTAATAGGCAACAGGCCGGGCTCCATGGTTTTCCCCGTGTACACCGCGTCCCCTGACACCTCGGACACGTCGCATACCGAAGCAGCTTGCATTGCCTTTCATGAATCAGTTTCAGGGCATCCTTCCTTTTCCGCCAGAGCCTCGCGGATACGGCATACACCGCACATCCCCGCAGAAGTGGGATAGCCGCAGCGTTCGCAGGGTGCGAGGGCTTCCCCCTGCTTTTCTTCCACGCCCTGAAAGACCTTTCTGCCGCGTTCCAGAAAGCCCTGGTAGAAATTCATCTTACGTCCGGGCATCTGTTCTTCGAGGTCAATCCACAGGCTTTTGAGCGTGGAAAAACTGGCTCCCTGACTATAGGGGCAAGGCGCATAGTGGTTTTCTATGCCCATGAGAAAAGCGTAGTTGGCGGTTTCAAATTCCGTGACTCTCCAAAACGGCTTGACCTTGCGGGTGAAGCCGTCAGCATCGTCTAGTCTCGGGCCCTGGTCACTGAGGTAGGCGATGTCCCAGCGCAGGGTATTGCTGGTAAGCCGCGCCGTTTCGTCATCGAGATTGTGCCCGGTGGCCAGGACGTTGAAGCCGCCTTTGCGGGCGGTCTGGTTGAAAAAATAGCGCTTGATCTTGCCGCAAGCTGAACAGACAGGGCGGTGCAGCATGCTTTTGACCTTGGGAATGGCCAGTCCTTCGTTCTTCATGTCCCGAACGATGAGCGGAAAGCCGTATTTTGCGCAGAAGCGTTCCACAACGCTGCGTGCGGCCGGGGAAGATTGGGGAATACCCAGGTCGATGTGCAGGCCAGTGACGTTGTATCCCTGCCTGCCAAGTTCCAGCATGAGCGCGAGAGAATCCTTGCCGCCGGACAGGGCTACGAGGACGTGATCTTCCCGTGTCATGAGCTTTTGCTCATGTATGCCTCTGTCCACCTGGCGGGAAAAAAACTCCAGAAAGCAATCCGCACAGAAAGCAGTATTATGACTAGGCAGAGAAACAACAGCTTCGGCTTTGCAGCGGCGGCACTTCATGAGACCTCACAGCAGCGTACAGATGGAAAAATGGAGGGAAAGGCTGCCCTCCTCTCTTCACAGGAGTTCAGGAATACGCTAAAAAAGATGGCGTGTAAATTTATCCAGTCTTCAGCTTCCGGGAAAAACCCGGATACGACGGAGCCAACCGGTCATGGCCAATTCTCCCCGTTTTTCTGGAAAACTCATTCTTGCTGCGCTTGTACTCGCCTGTGCCGGAGCCGTTGTCTGGCTGCAGATTTCTGACGAAGACAAGGCGTCCCTGCTCACGCCGGTCAGAGAACAGGTACAGAACCTTTTGAGCGGACTCGGTCTTTCTTCCTCAGATAACACAAACAGTGAAGCCGGAACACAGACGGAAGTATCCGGAGGCAACGGGAACGGACGGGAATTTTCTGCGGCCATCCGCATGATGCCCCGTTCAGAGACCGAAGGTGGAGATACTGTTCAGGGATCCCTCGGCAAGGACGGAAACGCTGAAAGTTCACCGGAGGATGCACTTCTTGCCCGCGTTGACAAAGCCATAACGGAGAGCGGCCCGTCCGCCCCTGACGGTGACAGTGTGAGCGGCGTTTTAAGCGGCGCTGCTCCCGGAGACGAGACTGCACGGGACGACTCTGTGGTCACCGGCGATTTCGTGCAGGATCTGGCGAACTGGTTTGCCGCAAGCTACACGGCACCGCATCATGAAGGACAAGCGGGCTACAGCGCCGCAACCCTGGAAAAGGCGAACAGCCGCTACAGCAGCTCATCGCGCCTGCGCAGTGTGGAAAAGGACGCTCTGCGCAGCCGGGCTTCCATTCTGAAGTACGTCTATACGCCGGGTATGCTGGAAGCACTGTACCTGCTCTACTCGCCGCGTTTCGTTTCGGCACTGGAGGAGGCCGCCCGCCGGCCGCTCCGGGGCAAGACACTGGAAAACTGGCAGGTGGCTGACCTCTTCAACGTTTACGGCGAGCAGTTCCAGAGACTGGCCTCTTCCCTGAACGCCGCGGCAGACACGGATCTTCCGGCGCTTGCCGGTGCTGTCTGGGAGGCGGACAAGAAGGAACATGCGGCCAGTGAAGCCTTTGCGCTGGCCTATACCGCCCATGCAGCCGCACTTGACGCCGAACGCCGGAGCGAAGCCGATGCGCAGAGCCGCCGCATGATGGAACAGTCCCGTCTGGCCGGTCTCTACGCCGGAGAGCGTGAGCAGGCCCAGCGCAGACTGGTGTCCGCCCTGCGCGCACACAGCTCGTCCCCGCTGCTTTCCAGCGCCGATCTCCTGTTTATAGGCGAATGGATAGCGCGCCATAACGGTTCCGTGGAGGCCACACGCGCCGCAGCTTCGATCTGCGAACGCATGGCCGCTCTGTGCAGCGAACGGGCGCAGGCCATACTCAGCCCTGCGGCGCCCGCAAAAGGTTCACCGGCGCCTGAAGCCACGGCACAGACTGCAGCCGAAGTTCCCGCCGCACCTGCGGAGACCGCCGAGCCTACAGCTTCTTCATCTGCCAAAGGCGAAACGACGGATGTGCCTGTGACTCTGCCGGCATCCAATGGAACGGGGAGTGAAACCTCGCCGCAGGTTTCCGCACAGGAAACCGCGCCCGCTGTTTCTTCTGTACCTGCGGTGTCCGCAGAAGGTTCACCGATGCCTGAAGCCACGGCACAGCCTGCAGCCGAAGTTCCCGCCACACCTGCGGAGCCCGCCGCTCCTGCCGCTTCTTCATCTGCCGGTGGCGAAGCCACGGATGCCCCTAATCCCGCATCCAAAAAATCTGATGAACGTTCCATTTCGGCTTCGTAACCACGTTGCCTTTTTCACTAAAAACCTGAAAGCCCGCTTCATGCTGGCTTTTTCATGGCCGGGAAACCGCCGTCACGCGTTGGAGGAGAAGGCTTTCAGCATTTCCAGAGCCTTGAGCAGAGCCATGTCCGGCGTAACCTGAAGCAGGCATTGCGGGTCGGGACAGTCCACCCGCGAACAGGGCTGACAAGACAGATCCGGGCGCAGTTCCTGATGCTTTTCCGAGGGGAGACGCCACGCAGTGCCTGAAGCACCGGGGATGACGAGGCTTGGCGTACCCACGGCGGCGGCAATGTGCCGGGGCGAGGAACAGCAGCCGATGTGCAGGGCCGCTTCCGCGATGCAGGCTGCGGAAAGACGGATATCCGGGCTCTGGGCAGGTATGCAGAGCTTTTCTGAGGCGACGCCGAGCCTGAGACAGAGTTCACGCAGCGCGGCGATGGCCTCGTCCTCACCAGGGCCTCGCAGAAACAGGAAGTACAGATCGTCTTCCTGTTCGGAGAGCTTGTGAATGAGCGCGGCGAAGCGTTCGGCAGGCCAGCGTTTGGAGGGACGGCGGTGGGTCGAATCAATGCTGACCAGACGTCCTCCGTGCCAGCCTGAAACCCGCAGCAATTCCCTCGCCTGTTCCCGTTCTTCGGACAGAAAATGGATGTCCGGCCCGAAACCGTCCCAGCGTATGCCCAGAGGCTTCAGCAGCGAGACCTTGGTCTGAGAGGCGTAGCCGTCTTCAGGCTCGGTAAGGTGGGTGTAGCGCCAGTGGATAAGGGGCGAGGAAGGAAAGGAAAGACGCACAGGCGCACGGCTGAGCAGTGTCATGGTGCGGCAGCGCGGAAGCTGCTGAAGATCGATGACGAGATCGAAGCGGCAGGCGGCCACCTTGCGGTAAAAGACGAGCTGCCGGAACAGACCATCTTTTTTATCGATAAGATGGAAGGCGTCGATACAGGGATGATGCCGCAGAAGCGGTTCGCACTTCTTTTCGGTAAACAGGTGGAGTTCGGCCTGCGGGAAGCGTTTACGCAGTGCCCGGAACACCGGCACGGTCAGAAGCACATCGCCGATCTGGCGCTGCTGGCAGACCAGAATGCGCCGGGGAGAAAAGGCGGACAGATCGTTCATGGGGCCTCCTTGACCTGAGTGCGGCGTCAGGACTGCGGCAAAATGTTTTCTGCGCGGAAGAGCTTCCAGTAGGCCAGAAATTCCTGATTGCCCTTGGGCCCCTTGATGGCAGCAGGCGTCACGCCCTGACAGACGAGTCCGTGGCCCGCCATGACCTGAAGCACATGATCCACGGTTTCCTGCCGCACCTTAGGATCGCGAACCACGCCTTTCACGGTCTGCCCCGGCCCTGCTTCAAACTGGGGTTTGATGAGTCCGATGACACGGCCGCCTTCCCGAAGCCAGGGCAGGCAATGCGGCAGAATCATGGTAAGAGAGATGAAGGACACATCAGCCACGATCACGTCCACGGGTTCGGGAAGAAGTTCGGGTGGAGCCGTGCGGAGATTCACACCCTCACGGGAGATGACGCGGGGATCGGCGCGCAGACGTTCGTGAAGCTGCGCATGACCGACATCCACGGCGTAGACGCGGCTTGCCCCGTTCTGGAGCAGGCAGTCCGTGAAGCCGCCGGTAGACGCCCCGGCGTCCAGACAGACGGCTCCGCGCACGTCGATGTGATACTGCTCCAGCGCGGTGAGCAGCTTGTACGCCCCACGGCTGACGAAACGTTCCACGCCGATAAGCTGGAAACGTGTGTCCGGGCGGCAGGGATGGCCCGGCTTCTGCACCAGCTCGGGCGGGCGCCCGTGGTGTTCCTCGTCGGGAACAAAAGCGACCTTGCCCGCCATGATGAGCCGGCGGGCCTGTTCTCTGCTTTCGGCAAGCCCCTGTTCAAAGACAAGCTGGTCGGCACGGATCCTGACGGACATAGGCAATCTCCTCCGCGTTCTCTTGTAACCGGCTGCGGGCGTCTCTGGCAAGGTGCAATGCATGAAAAAGCCCCCGGCGCAGGCCGGAGGCTCTTATTTTAATGTTTTGAAATAAAGGATTACCGCTTTTCCTCTTCTTCAGCGAAGAGCGCACCCTTTGCAGGATCGAAATCGCCTTCCCATCTGGAGACAACGATGGCGCCGGTAGCGTCGCCCAGCACGTTGACGGACGTACGGCACATATCCAGGATGCGGTCGATGCCGGCGACGATGGCGATGCCTTCCAGCGGAATGCCCACCTGGGTGAAGACGATGGTACTCATGAGCAGACCGGCTCCGGGCACACCCACGGTGCCAATGGAGGCAAGTACACCGACAAGGATGACTTCAAACTGCTTGTCAAGGGGCAGGGGGATACCGTAAAGCTCGGCCACGAACACAGCCACCACGCCCATGTAGACCGCAGTACCGTCCATGTTGATGGTGTTGCCCAGGGGGATGGAGAACGAGGACACGGGCTTGGAGGCACCGAGTTTCTGCACCTGAATAAGGTTTGTGGAGAGCGCCGCGGCGCTGGAACAGGTGGTGAAGGCGATCATCACGGGTGCGGATATCATACGGAGAAACGTTGCGGGGCTGAGTCCGCAGACCCTGATGAGAGGAATGTAACAGATGAGGACGTGGAATATGCAGGCAACATACACAACGCCGATGACCTTGACCAGAGGCAGCAGGACGGCAAGTCCATGGCTGGCCACCGTAAAGGCGATGAGGCCGAAGACGCCGATGGGAGCGTAGATCATGACGATGTTGGTCACCTTGATCATGACTTCGCCGCAGCCGTCGAAGAAGCTGAGCACGGTTTTGCCGCGTTCGCCCACGGCACTCAAACCGAAGCCGAAGAGCATGGCGAAGAAGATAACCTGCAGCATATTGCCCTTGCTCATGGAATCCACGGGGTTCAGGGGCACAATGTTCAGGAACACGTCCACGAGTTTGGGGCTGCTGGCGGCCTTGGCCTGGAGTCCGTCCTTGGCAAGGTTGAGTCCTTCGCCGGGAGCGACGAGGTTGGCCAGAATAAGACCGATGGTCACAGCGATGGCCGTGGTGGCAAAGTAGTAGATAAGCGTTTTGGAAGCGACGCGCCCGAGTTTGCTCACGTCGCCAACGCTGGCCGCGCCTGCGATGATCGTGGCGATGACCAGGGGCACGACGACCATGCGGATGAGGTTGATGAAGAGCTGGCCGATGGGCTTGAACCACGCGGGGTCGAAGCCTACGGCAGGTGCCGCGATACCCGCGAGGATACCGAGCAGCATACCGATGGCCATCTGCAGGGGAAGGCTGATGCGAGTTTTCATAGGTTTCTCCGGCTGAGTCCTTCCTCTCAGTCGGAGGGAGGAGCAATGCGGTGAGCAGGATGGCACTCCGTCTCCGCATGATGCAGAGCCGTGAGGCCGCAGCATTTCACGTTTTTTGACAAAATCGGAAACGCCTGAAATCAGGTTTCATACTTTCATTTCTTTGTGTTGTTTGTCAAGCGGAGAAGACTGTGGAGAGTATCACTTTAATAATGATAAAAGTTCTTCGATCTTGCCGTTAACGCGAAATCGCTGAAACAACGCCAGAGA
>NZ_CANRLT010000024.1 GCF_947631555.1 uncultured Mailhella sp.
CCGCGATCTGGCCGCAACCATACTTGAGCGGGCAAAGCCCGATTGCGCACGGCCTGCTCGCTATCAGCGGCGCACGCGCCGCGCCGTCCGGCAGCCAGGGGAGAGGTTAAGAAAAAGAATTTCATCGGGGTCGCCTCTTGTCAACTACTCTTTTCCCACTGATGGAGGAGCTCCCAAACCACAAAGGAACTTTTGATAAAAAACGCCGTTGTGCCGCCCCGTTCGCTTGTCTCCATCGCGGGTCTGTACTAAGGTTCCTCCGCGCAGGATTTCAGAGATAAGTCATGGAACATCACCGCAGAAAAAATTTTACACGCTGGGCCAACCTCGGCCTCCTCGCGCTGGAAGGCACGGCCATCGGTCTGACGGCCGGAACCGTCATCTGCTGCTTCCGCCTTGCACGGGACACGGCCGCCCCGTATATTGCGCAGTGGCTGGCCGCATGGCGAGAACGGTGGTGGATCGCTCCGCTCTGGCTGCTTGTCCTCGTGCTTGCCGCACGTCTGCTCGGAGAACTGGTCATCCGCGTGCCCCTTATCTCCGGCAGCGGCATTCCGCAGACTGAACTGGTAGTCGCGGGACGCCTGCACCTCTCCCGCATGGACTGGCTCAAGGTGCTGCCCGCCAAATTCGCCGCCTGCCTGATTTCGACGCTGGGCGGGCTTTCCCTGGGGAGGGAAGGCCCCTGCATCCAGATGGGCGCGGCCACGGCCTCAGTTCTCGGCGGACTCTGGGAACGCTTCACCTTTTCAGGACACATCCATATTGCAGCCGGAGCCGCCGCAGGCATGACCGCGGCCTTCGGCTCCCCCGCAGCCGGTTTCCTCTTTGTCTTCGAGGAAATGAAGAACAGATTCACCCGCGGCGGCGCACTCATGGTGGCCTGTTCCGTAGTCAGCGCGGCTCTTGCCACCCGCTGGCTGTTCGGACTCGGCCGCATCTTCCCCTTCTCGGATATGTCGGCGCTGCCGCTGGCGCAGGTCTGGATTCTGCCCGCTCTGGGTCTGCTCACCGGCGTGGCCGGGGTACTGTACAACAAGGCACTGCTCGGCGGCAAAAACCTGGAAGCACTCCATTCCCCGCTCTCTCAGCGCTGGCGCATTCTGCCGCCTCTGCTGGCAAGCTTTGTCCTGAGCTTCCTCTGCCCCTCAGTACTGGGCGGCGGGGAACATCTGGTCATCGAAACCGGTGCGCTGGCGGCTGATCCCGCCTCCTGCCTGGGCGTCCTCGCCGGCCTGTGCCTGCTCAAAACGGCCTTTTCCGTATTCAGCTACACCGGCAATGTGCCCGGGGGCATTCTTATGCCCATGCTCTGCATCGGGGCACTGTTCGGAGCCGTGTGCGGACAGAGTCTGCTGGCCCTGGGGCTGATTTCACCGGAAGACTGGGCCACCTGCATAATCTACGGCATGGCTGGTTTCTTCGTCTCCATGGTGCGCGTACCGCTCACGGGCACGGCTCTGGTCATTGAGATGTCAGGCGCACTGGCCTGCCTGCCGGGAACGCTGATCGTAGCCTATGTCGCCTTCTGGACCGCCAACACTCTGCGCTGTCCGCCGGTGTACGATTCCCTGCGCGCCGCCATCGTCGTGCAGAAGCGCCGCTGACGCGCTCAGTCTTGCTGCGCGTTCCGGCGTTCAAGGGTCTCAAGAAGGCGTTTCAGAGCCCTGGCTCTGTGGCTGCGGGCCATCTTCTCTTCCCGGCTCAGTTCCGCGCCGGTGCGTCCCAGTTCGGGATCGAGAAAGAGCGGATCATAGCCGAAACCGTTCTCGCCTCTGGCGCATTCAGTGATGCGTCCTTCCCACACGCCGTGCGCCACCAACTCCTCGAAGGATGCTGACGGCCAGACCATAACCATGCAGCAATGAAAGTGTGCCGTGCGCCGTGACTCCGGCACACCGCGCAGGGCGTCCAGCAGCCTGCGGTTGTTTCGCTGATCCCGAGTCTCACCTTCTTTCCCGGGCCAGTCGTCGCCGTAGCGGGCGGAATGGACACCGGGAGCGCCTCCCAGGGCATCCACCTCGAGGCCGGAATCATCGGCAATGACGGGCAGCCCCAGACTTCGGGCCGCTGCATGAGCCTTGAGCAGTGCGTTTTCTTCAAATGTGGTCCCGGTCTCCAAGGTTTCGGGAAAATCTTCGGGCAGCCCCTGAACGTCAAAGCCGAAGCGGGAAAGCGGGCCGCGCAGCTCGCGCACCTTTCCCGGATTGCGCGTTGCCAGAACAAGTTTTTTAGGAGCTTCCACAGCCACTCCTTGCCGAAATAACGTTTTCATGAGAAAAGGGGTATAGCAGGTGCGTTGTCTTTGACAAGCCCCCTGTTCCGCGCCTTGCTCTTCGGAAGCGACACCGCCCGCACAGAACGATGAAAAACTCCCGAGTGACGCCCTATGCTCCGCATCTATTCCCAAAGCCTCGGCTGCCCAAAGACCCGTGTTGATTCCGAACGCCTGCTTGGTTCGCTGGGGCCGGTTCTCACCGTGTCTTCTCCCGAACAGGCAGACCTCGTGTTCATCAATACCTGCGCCTTCATCGCTCCGGCCGTGCAGGAATCCGTGCAGGCCGTGCTCCAGACGGCCGAAGACATCAGTGGTCTGCCCCAGGGCAAACGTCCTTTTTTCGCGGTGGCCGGATGCCTGCCCGGGCGCTACGGTATTGATGCTCTTGCCTCCGAGATACCAGAAGTGAATCTCTGGCTGCATACCAACGCCATAGACGGCTGGGCCACGCAGCTTCGAGCCGCTCTTGCCCTGCCGGAGACTTCGGACGGACGTCTGCTCAGTACCGGCCCTGCATACGCATGGCTGAAGATCGGCGAAGGCTGCCGCCATCAATGCGCGTTCTGCGCCATTCCATCCATACGGGGCAGGTACGTCTCCGAACCACTCGACGCATTGACGGCCGAGGCGTCCGCGCTGACGGCCTCCGGTGTGAAGGAACTCGTCCTCGTCGCTCAGGACGTGACAGCCTACGCCACGGATTTCGGCAGCGATCCCCGAGTTCTGCTGGAAAAACTCCTTACGCTGGACGGACTGGAACGGCTGCGCCTCATGTACCTCTACCCTGCCGGTCTGACGCCCGCCCTGCTGCGCTTCCTGCGTGACGCGGGCAAACCCTTCGTCCCCTATTTCGATATTCCACTGCAACACGCACATCCCGATGTACTCAGCCGCATGGGACGCCCCTTTGCCGGCAACCCGCAGGAAGCCGTGGATCGTGTGCGGGAATACTTCCCGGACGCCGCCCTGCGCACCACCATGATGACAGGCTTCCCCGGTGAGACGGACGCACATTTTCAGACGCTTATGGACTTTGTGGAGAAAAACCGCTTTCTCCATATGGGAGTTTTCGCCTACCAGCCAGAAGAGGGCACTGCAGCCGCAGCCATGCCTGATCAGATCCCTGACACCGTTAAAGAAGAACGGCGCGACGCACTCATGGAACTGCAGAACGGCATCAGTGCAGAACTCCTGTCCCGCTATGAAGGGCAGCGTCTCGACATTCTGGTGGACGCTCCCTCCGGAGAATGGCCTGGTCTGCATACCGGCAGAGCCTGGTTTCAGGCTCCAGAAGCAGACGGACTCACCTACATCAGCGGTCCGGGCGTAGAACCGGGTGCGCTGGTCGAAGCCGATATCACTGAGGCACGGGACTATGACCTCGTGGCTCTTGCCTGACCTCTTTTCTCCGAGAATATCATGTTCAGAATACTCCCCATCCTGCTTTTAACCTTCCTGCTGACTTCGTGCGGATCCCTGTTCACTGCCGAGCACGACATCAGCGGCGTATGGATCGATGAACAGGGCGCCATCTACTGCCTCGACAAAGACGGAACGCTCGGTCTGCCGGGACAGGCGGCTGTTTCCGGACTCTCCTGGAACCTGAACCACGAGACGCTCAGTCTCACCACGCTGGACGCACCGGGCGGCGAAACCGGCACCCGTACCCTGACGCTGAAGTCCTCATCCTCACGTACACTGACCTTCACGGACAGAGACGGTCACAGTGAGACCTGGAACCGAAGCAAAGTCAAGGTGGGACGCCTGGAAGGCCGCCTATTCTACCGTGAACGCATCGCCCTGCCCCCGCAGGTCACGCTCGACGTTCAGATCTATCCCCTGCGCGGCGGCTCCCGTCCTCTGGCCATGATACTGAAACCCACTTCCGGTACGGATCTGTCCTTCCGCATCTATTATCTGCCGCAGATGGTGACCTCCGACGTGCGTCTCTCCGCCGCCGTTCTGCTCGGTACCGAAGCGTTGTTCTTCACGGACGGCGAACAAACCGTCTCGCTCAAAAGCCGCCCAGAAGTCTTGCTGCGTCAGGCAAAACCAGGGGAATACCGGCTTCCGGCACTGAAGGTTCCGGCGCGCTACCGTGGCAGGCTGGCGCATCCTCAAGACAGCGAAGTCGAACTTTTTCTCGAAAACAACGGCGTCGCCCTTATACGCGGGCCGGAAGGCCTCACTCTGGGAACCTGGCTGGAAAAGGAACGTAATCGAGTCATCGAAATCGCCCGCGGTGAACTGTCACCTCTGCGCATTACCCGTAATTCTGAAGGCGGAGACCTGGCCATGCTTTATGGTTCGCGCATCCTGTTCCTGTCCCCCGCCCCAGACTTGCCTCTGCCCGATACCTCGCTCTTTCTGGAGGGCGAATTGCGGCGTGTGGACGGCAAACCCGTATTTTCGGAATGTACCTCCCTGCGCGACCTCGGTGTGAACGTTTCCAGCAGGGGCTACTCCCAGCTCAACGCACTGGCAGGCAAAGGCAGCGCCACCGTGATTCTGGAAGGCAGCCTGCGCAACGGTCTGCTTGATGTCCGAAACGTGTTCCAGGTACATAAGGGCGGCGTCTGCTCCACAGATCAGTACGCCTCCGCACCGCTCGTCGGAACCTACTGGCGGCTGCGCGAACTCCACGGGACGCCCGTGCAATCGTTCCCCGACCAGACCGAACCGCATCTCATTTTCGCCGACAAGGACAAGGCCACAGGTTCGGACGGCTGCAACAATTTCTTCATGGGCTGGAAGCGCCGCGGGCAGGAGCTGAGCTTCAGCGAAGGCGGTGCGACCCTGCGCCTTTGTCCGCACGGGGAGGAACAGGCTCAGAATATGCGCGCAATGTTCCCTGAGGTGACCTCCTGGAACATCTCCGGTTCCAAGCTTGAACTCCGCACTCCCAAGGGCGTCGCCGCCGTCTTCGAAGCCGTAGACATGTAAACTTGCCAGATGAATCTTTTCCGCTTTTGAAGAAAGGACGGCAGCGCTTTCCTGAAAACGAGCGCAGGCAGATCTCGACTATGCTGCTTTATGGAATAACATAGGAAAATGTCAGCTTCGTCCACGCCAGCTCTACAGAGAAAACACTCTTGTCTTCTCTCTTAAAATAGAATAGCCTTAGACAAGCCTTTTTGATATGCGCGAGACCGTATCAGGCTTTCCTCGATGCCGCCGGCCGGAAAGAGCTTCCTGTCTGGCGCCCGAACGCTTGTTATCCCGCGCGTCATATCGCTGGACAAGTTCGGCCGGGGCATCTCTCCCCATGTCCTTATTCCCCCTGTGACCAGGCCGAAGAAGAGGATCTGACCTATGAAAAAAAGATGCCGGGCGTGCCTTGTTCTGCTCGTCTTGTTCCTTCTGACGGCACTGTGTCCGCAGGCCTCGGCCTTTCCTAAATCCACGCAGGTTCTCCGCGTGGGCTTTTTCGCCTTTCCCGGCTATCAGGTCATCGAAAAGGACGGGCGGCGAGACGGCTACGGCTATGAATTTCTCCAGCGTCTGGCCATACACGGCGGCTGGTCTTACGAGTATCTGGGCTACGACGGCTCCTATGCCGACGCCCTGAACATGCTCCGCCGGAGCGAGGTGGACATTGTCACCTCCGTCTCCAAAAATCCGGAACGAGAAAAGGAGTTTCTGTTCTCCAAGCAGGACATCGGCGTAAATTCCACCATTTTCACGGTGAAGGCGGGCAATCAGAAAGTGGTGGAAGGAGACTATTCCACCTACAACGGTCTTGCTGTGGGGATGCTGGAAGGAAATTCCAAAAACGCCAATTTCGAACGCTTTGCCGAACAGCACCAGTTCACCTTCCGGCCCGTATACTTTTCCTCTCAGGTTCAGCTTGCCGAAGCGCTTCAAAAAGGCGAGGTGGACGCGGCCGTGACCGGCAGCCTGCGGCAGCTGAAAAACGAGTGGATGCTGGAATCCTTCGACGCCAGTCCCTTTTATATCTGTACGCGTGCGGATCGCCCGGACCTCATGGCCCAGATTAATGCGGCCATTGACGAAATGGAGCTTCACGACCCCAACTGGCGGGACGTGCTCCACAAGGCGTATTATGCCACTGATCAGACCGGCGCCATCGTCCCGAACGCCAGAGAACGTGCTTTCCTGACAAAGCTCAACACCTCGGGCAAACCCCTGCGGCTGCTGTTCAACCCAGACCGCGTTCCCTACGGATATTTCCAGAACGGCCAGGCCCAGGGCATACTCCCCGCCGTCTTTCAGAAGCTGGCCGAACGGCTCACCCTGAGGTACGAGTTTCTGCCGGTGAAAGACCGGCGCGAGTATTACGCTCTCCTGGAGGCGGGGGCGGCGGACGTGATTCTGGACTTTACCGGCGATTATTATCTGGCGGAAGAAGAGGGCTACCAGATCACCGTCCCCTATTTCCAAACCAACTTTGCCCGTCTGACCCGGAAAGACTTTACCGGACCGATAAAAAGTCTGGCGATCCTGGAGCGGGCCGAAGCGCTGAACAGCTACATCTACAGCCGGTATCCAAACGATATCATGACTGCCTACCCCTCCACACAGGACTGCACCCAGGCCGTGCTGGACGGAAGGGCGGACGCCACCATCCTTTATGCCTATACCGCGGCACAGTTTGTTCATGATGATTTCCGCAACCGGCTGACGTCCTCGGTGTTCGGGAGAACCTCCTTTTCCTGTGCCGTGGGCCGGAACGTCGAGGAAGGACGTTACCTGCTTTCCCTGCTGCACAAGGGCGTGGACAGTATTACCGATACGGAGATTGACGCCATCGTCGCCCGTGAGATCGACAGACAGGCCAACAGTCTCAGTCTAATCGCCTTCCTGTACCAGAACCCGGCGTACAGTACGGTTGGCCTGATCTTTCTCCTGACATTCGCCTTCACTCTGGTCATGCTGGTGATGCGGAACCGCAACCAGAAGAAGCTGAAGCTGGAAGTGCTCCACGCCACCAGCAGTCTTGAAGCCAAAACGCAGGAACTGTCACTTGCGCTTCACGCGGCAGACGCAGCCAACGCCGCCAAGACGACCTTCCTTAACAATATGTCCCACGACATCCGCACTCCCATGAACGCCATCATCGGCTACACAGCTCTGGCCTCCACGCATCTGAACAACAGCGAGCGTGCCAGGGACTATCTGGCCAAGATTGCGCAGGCTTCCAACCATCTGCTTTCGCTCATCAACGACGTCCTGGACATGAGCCGTATCGAGTCGGGCAAGGTCACCATCAACGAAAGGCCGGAAAACCTGGCAGATATTCTGCAGGGGCTGCGAAACATCATTCAGTCCGATATCCATGCCAAGCACATGGAACTGTTCATCGACATTGTGGACGTGGTGGACGAGGAAATCTTCTGCGACAGGCTGCGGATGAATCAGATTCTGCTGAACCTGACCTCCAACGCCATCAAGTTCACTCCCTCCGGAGGCACGGTGTCCATTCGGGTCACGCAGAAGCCCTCCCGTTCCGCAGGCAGAGGCGTCTTCGAATTCCAGGTCAGTGACAACGGCATCGGCATGAGCCGGGAATTCGCCAAAACCGTATTTGCGCCCTTCACGCGGGAACGCAACTCCACCGTCAGCGGCATACAGGGTACCGGTCTTGGCATGGCCATCACCAAGACCATCGTGGACATGATGGGCGGAACCATCTCCGTGGACAGCGTACAGGGACGAGGCACGACCTTTACCGTCACGCTGGAACTGCGTTTCACCGCCGAGCATCGGGATATGGCTCCCATCGCGGAACTGAATGGGTTCCGGGGCTTGGTGGTGGACGATGATATGGTCTGCTGCCAGAGCGTGTCCAAGATGCTCCGTCAGATCGGCATGAGGGCTGAATGGGCGCTGTCCGGTCATGAAGCCGTCGCCCGCACCACCGAGGCCGTTGAACTGTCCGATCCTTTTGAAGTCTATATCGTGGACTGGTCCATGCCCGAAATGAACGGCATAGAAACCGTTCGCATGATCCGCAAGATCGTAGGCAACGATTCCCCCATCATCCTCATGTCCGCCTACGACTGGGCGGATATTGAACAAGAGGCACGGCAGGCCGGAGTCACCGGCTTCATCAGTAAGCCGCTCTTTGCTTCCGATCTCCATCGGACGCTGGAGCGCAGTCTGGGACACGCCACCGAGGAGTCGGAACCGCAGCCTCTTCAGATGGAAGACTGCTTTACGGGCAAGCGCATACTGCTGGCCGAGGACAACGAACTGAACCGGGAAATCGCCGTCGAAATTTTGAGCGAAGCCGGCTTTCAGGTGGAGTGTGCCGAGAACGGGCAGCAGGCCTGCGATCTGGTGCGCGAGTCCCAACCGGGCTGGTACGACCTCATCCTCATGGACATACAGATGCCCATCATGGACGGCTACTCCGCCACCCGCATCATCCGCGCCATGGAAGACCCGGCACTGGCGACCCTGCCCATTATCGCCATGACTGCCAACGCGTTTGAGGAAGATCGGGAAAAGGCGCTGGAAGCCGGGATGAATGGACACCTGCCCAAACCTGTGGACGTGAAGAAGATGCTCGCTCTCATGCGGGAATTTTTCAGCAGAAAAAACTGAGCCGTACACTGGAAGCCACTTAAATTGTGGAACGTGGAGGCAACGCGCCCCCTCATACCATAACAAGGAGACGTTCCCCTTCTACATAACGCGCTCCGATATGACACCGCCCCCGAAGGCCATGCTTCCGGGGGCGTTTTTCAGGGGCAGTCGCAGTGAGACTGACGGTGTGCTTGTCAGAGCCTGCGGCTCAAGTTTTCGATGAAGCGGGACTTGAGCTGCTTCTGAGCCAGGCTTCTCTGGAGAGCAGGCATCCTGAGTACGGCGCCGAGCACGGCGGCCAGCAGACGATGACTGAAGAGCATACGGTTATCAAAAATCAAATCCTGAAGGCAGCCGCGTTCCGTGGCCATGACGATGGCGCGGTGCGTGGTGTTCAGGGGGGTAATGGTGCGTTCGGGACGGGGAACCAGCGTGATGGCGTTCTTGGCGCAGCCGCGGGTACAGACGCCGCAGCCAAGACAGAGTTCAGCGTTGAAGTCCATGTGTCGCTTACCGTCGGCGTCCTTGACCAGCGTGATGGCGTTAACGGGGCAAATCTGGGCGCAGCGGCCGCATTTCACGCAGTTTTCCTCGTTCATCTGCATGATGAAGTTGGAGTGGATCGTCTGGGTCATCTGAAAACGCTTGACCGCCCCAAGAGCTTCGCAGCAGCAGCCGCAGCAGTTGCAGATGAAGTTGACGCCCTCACGCACGTTTTCACCGAACTGCACCAGATTGTGTTCCCATGCCTGATGGAGCAGTTCCATGCACTCCGATTTGCTCACCTCGCGGGCATGGCCGTGCTTGATGAGAGACCGGGCGGCGGTGTTGAAGGTCATGCAGATATCCATGGGGGCATCGCAGGCCGTGCCCAGGTGCTGCTTCTTGTGGCGGCAGTAACACATGCTGATGCCGCGGTATCTGGCTGTTTCGATGACTTCCGAAGCCTTTTCCCAGTCGAGAATCTCCATGGCGTAGGGTTCCTTCACCGCGGGTTCCTGCACAAAGACGCGGCCAAGACCGGTATCGCCGGTGACGAACAGTTCCCGCATGAAGTCTTCTTCTATATTAATATACTGATGGTACAGCTCGGCCAGAGCCTTCTGGTCAATGTCCGTGCGTACACGCATCATGGCAAATTCAAAGAATCCAGCCATGGGCGGAGGCAGGCAGTACTGCTGTTCACCATTGACTTCCAGGTCCACGAGCAGTGCACGGCCAGCCATGTTGTCGAGTATCTTGTGCGCTTCGGTCTCCGAAATCTTCCAGCGATCGGCCGCGTCCCTGGCTGTAAAGGGTTTTATCGGCATCTGCGCCACGAGATCCGCTTCCTTTTCCGTAAAGAGCATTTTAAGGATGGCGTAAAGCGTATCCGAGGCAGGCGCACCCTGAGGGAAGCGGTTAAGTCTGTCGATCATGCGTCCGTAGGCGGACTGTTTTTCAAGCATGAGGTGATGTCCCATGAAACTCCTCTCCTTGTTTCGGGGCTATGAAAGAAAGTGCAGCCGTATATTTCAATCCACAGTCGGCCTTTCTGTCGACTGCCACGGCAGCCGACAAGAAAGAAGGCGTGCGGATTACCCCTCACTGAAGGGAGGGGGTTACGAAAAAGGATTTCACCGGCCTCGCCGTTTTGTCAATCACTCTTTTCCCCTGACAGGGGAAGTTCAAACCTCAAAGGACCTCTTGATGAAAAAAGGGCAGGCGCAGAGCCTTAGGCATTGTACGGAACGGGACGACCGAAGCGCTTTTCGAAAGCCTCGATAATGGCCGCGAACGGCGCATCAAGGAAAGGCAGAGCGCGGAGCCGCAGCTCTTCGGGCACACCGAATTTCGCTTCTGCCATGCCCCCGGTTATAGCCGCAATGGTATCGCTGTCGCCGCCAAGGGAAATGGCGTTGCGGATGGCATCCTCGAAGTCCGTGGCTTCCAGAAAAGCTTCGATGGCCTGCGGCACGGATCCCTGACAGGAAACGTCGAAGTGGTAGTCAGGCCGGATCTCGTCCAGTGTTTTATCCAGTGAGTAATAGTTGCGGCAGACGTGTTCGCGGATTTCGTCCATGCTCTTTCCCTGACGAGCCAGCCAGATGACGGCAGTGGTGGCCGCTGCGCCGCGCAGACCTTCAGGGTGGTTATGGGTGACTTCGGTGACGCGGCGGGCCATGTCCAGCGCTTCTTCCAGAGACGAGGCCGCGAAGCCGCAGGCGCTGACACGCATGGCTGCGCCGTTGCCATAGCTGTTGTATGGCGGCTGAGGCTCCTGCGCACGCAACCAGGCGCGGAAGTGACCTCCGTAGCCGAGATGGGGATAGCGATAGCCGATATTACGCATACACTGGACGGCCGTTTCGCCAAGTTTTTCCAGGTTGCCATCGCACATGAGCAATGCCCAGGCTATGGCCAGCGTCATGCCGCTATCGTCCGTGGGGTGGCATCTGGCCATGAACAAATCAAAATCCTTGCCTTTGTAGTTGAACCTTTCAAAACGGGAACCTGCAATATCGCCGATAACTGCACCGAACATGGTATACCTCCGGGGAGTAAAAAGGGATTGAGAGAACAGTGCCGGTCGCTTCAGGAAAGGAAAAAACGGTAGGCCAGCGTCGCCAGGAGCAGACTCAGGGTAACATAGAGAAAGGCACGCACGGCGCGAGATCCCACGCGGATGGCCAGACGCACACCGAGCTGGTTGCCCAGAATGCTGGACACAGCAAGCGGCACTCCCAGAGAATACACCACTGTTCCGCCCGTGGCAAACATAAGGAAGGCTCCGGCGTTGGAGGCCATATTGAAGACTTTGGCCGTGGCCGAGGCCCTGACCAGCCCCATGCGCAGGAAAAAGTGCAGGGCGATGATGTAGAAGCTGCCTGCGCCGGGACCGAAGAATCCGTCGTACATGCCGATAAGAAAGCCCACGAGGAGAACCCGCAGCCAGAGTCCGCGCTCTGGCAGTGGTGCTTCTTCGGAAAAGCTGCGCCCGGAGAGCAGGGACAGCACAAGCCCCACGGGGAGCAGAAAGAAGAGGATGCGGCCAAGCAGCGCACTGTCAATGAGCAGAGTAAGCGCAGCCCCGGCCATGGAACCGGCCACGGCTGCCAGAAAACCGGCGGGAGCGATGCGCATTTCCACAAGATGGTTACGGGCGAAGGTCCACAGCGCAGTGAGAGAACCCAGTGTGCTGGCGAATTTGCCGGTGCCGAGGGTGGTGTGAGGCGGTACGCCGCAGAGCAGAAGGGCGGGCACGGTGATAAGTCCTCCGCCTCCGGCGATGGCGTCCACGAATCCGGCGATGAAAAAAGCGGTGCAGCAGAGTATGGTGACGGTAATAGTGATCTCTTCCACGAAGAATTTCCTTTGCGCTGTCGGAATGTCGAACTTTTTTTGTACGCCCGCACAGGGAGCTTGTCGAGAGCCAGGAACGCCGGTAATATTTTGTCACGAAAAAGGCGGTGGAAAACTATGGCGGAAAACGCCGGACTGTGACACACAGAGGGCTGTGGCCCGCACCTTCTGATTCCTTTCGGGAAAAACGGCGATCCCATCTTCCCGCGGCCGCGACACTAACGATTTGAGGTATTGCCATGCGCTTTCGCACACTTTTTGCCGGTGCTGCACTGACGTTTTCCTTTCTCCTGGGGGCCGTACCGTACTGCACAGCCTCCGCCTCTTCCGATGTTCAGACGTACAGGCTTCAGAACGGACTTTCTGTATTAATCAAGGAAGACCGGCGCTTCCCACTTGTCTCGGTACGCCTTTTCGTCAAGGCGGGTTCCGCGTGGGAAAAGCCGGAAGAGGCGGGCCTGAGCCACCTGCTCGAACACATGGTGTTCAAAGGCTCGAAGACCAGCGGCGCGGGCGTGGACAAGCTGGTGGAGAACGCCGGCGGCTCCATGAACGCCTATACATCCTACGACATGACCACCTATCTCACGGATCTGCCCTCGGCGCAGTGGAAGACGGCGCTGCGGGCCGTGCGCGACCTGGCCTTCGATCCCCTGCTCAAACAAGAGGATCTGGACGCCGAACGGGAAGTGGTCATCGCCGAAAAGAAGCAGCGGGGTGACAACCCCATGACACGGCTCTTTCAGACGGCGCTTGGGCATACGCTCAAGGGCACACCCTACGAATTTCCGGTCATCGGCAAGGAAGACACCCTGCGAAAGGCCACGCCACAGATGATGCGCGCCTACATCGAACGCCGCTACGATCCACGCGACATGGTGCTGGTGGTCGTGGGCGACGTGCAGTCCGGGCCAGTGCTGGGCGAAGCGAAGGAACTCTTTGGCGGCTACGAAAACCGCAACATTCTTCGGGTGGAATCATCCTTCGAGCCTGCGGAACTGGCTCGCGGACTGGTGGTGGACGTGCAGCCGGGGCCGTGGAACAAGGCCTTCGTGTCCCTGTCGTTTCCTCTGCCGGGCATGAGGGATGAACTGCTTCCCGCGGCAGACGTGCTGGCACACCTGCTCGCCGGTGATGACACGGCTCTGCTGCCGCGCCGGTTCCGCATCGACGCGCCCGTGGTGGACGAGGTCAGCACGTCAGCCATGAACTTTGAACGGGCCGGGGCCTTCCTTATCCTTGCCCAGATGGATGCGGACAAGGTGGAGACGTTTCTGCACGGGGTGGGCGAAACGCTGGCCATGCTCAAGGCCGCGGACTTTACGGATGCGCAGATCGCACGGGCCAGGCTCAATCTTGAAGACAGCTACCTGCGGGCCCAGGAAAAGATCTCCGGCATCGCCGAACTTCTGGGGCACGAATATTTCTACGATCCGTCCAGTCTGGGCGGTGAACGCTATCTCTCTGCCGTGCGCCATGTGGATCACGCTCGGCTCCAGCAGGTCATCGAACGCTGGCTGCGGCCGGATGCGCTGTCCGTGACGGCACTGGTTCCCGCCGCAGTGAACGCCTCCGGCCTGAACGGGGAGAAAGCACGGCAGTCACTGATGCGAGGCTGGCCAGGTGCAGCTCAGACCGCGGACAAGGACACGGCCCGAAAGAAAGCCGCGAACCTGCGACCGGACATTGTTCCACTGGGAGAAGGCCGGACGCTGGTTCTGCTGCCTGATCCTTCCCTGCCGTACGTCTCTGCGACGCTGGCCTTTTCCGGCGGGGAGCTGCTGGCACGTGACGAAGAAGAGGGACTGGCCGCACTGACGGCTGCGGCGCTGACCACGGGCACGGCGTCCAGGACACGGAGCGACATCGACCTATATCTCTCCGAGCGGGCGTCATCTCTGGGCGCAGGCAGTGCCCTGCGTCAGTTCACGGTGCAACTGGACGCCCCGGCCCACTTCAGAGCCGACATCCTTTCCCTGATGAAGGAAGTTCTGGAACAGCCCGCGTTTCGCACCGAGGACGTGGAACGCGTCCGGCGTGAACAGCTTGCGGCCATCGCCAGCAGTGAGGACAGCGCTATGGGCCTTCTGGGGCGAAACCTGCGGCACTTTCTCTTCCCGGTCGGCCCCTACGGACACCGCGATGCAGGCGCCCCTGCACGGGTGGCCGCCTACACGCGGGACGATGTAGCGGCGTTTTGGAAAAAGCAAGCCGCACGCCCCTGGGTGCTGTCCGTAGCAGGCGACTTCGACCGCGAGGAAATACTGCGCTTTGCCGCCTCCCTGCCCCAGTCCGTTGAACCGCCGCTTACGGCTGAAAAACCGAAGTGGACGTCTGCGCGCACACTGGATCTGAAGCTCCCCGGCCGTGACCAGGCAGTCTACCTCATCCTCTTCCCCACTGCAGGCACGGATTCTCCCGACCGTCCGGCCCTGCGGCTGCTTTCCGAGGCTCTGAGCGGCTTCACTGGCAAACTCTATCAGGATCTGCGCGAGAAGCAGAGCCTCGGCTACTCCGTCTTCCCCGTGGACTGGGCCGATCGCAAGACGGGCTTTCTGGGCTTCGGCATCATCGCTTCGCCTGAGAATCTGGACAGGGCCAGAGCATCCTTTGAGCGCATCGTGGGCGAACTGCGCGCCGAACCGCTTCCCGAACAAACGCTGGAGCGCGCCAGAGCCACAGCCTTCACCGACTATTACCGGGCACGCCAGAGCCGCGCCGTGCGTGCCGCGGAAGGCGCGGCCAACGTGCTGAACGAGCGGCCCCTGGACTACGCACTGCAAAATCTTGAAAAGATGGAACGCCTTACCTCCGAAGATCTTCGCCGCACGGCGGAAACATATCTGGATCTGAAGCGGGCGTATCAGTTCACAGTGACTCCGTGAATCCAGATGTCCAGTCCTCTTGCCCTGCCCTGTGCGGACATCATGCCTTTGCAGGACGGGAAAGAAGCAGACTGGAAACGTAGCCACGCCGTGAAAAATTTTTCTGAAAGACCGGAAATCCGCTTTACAAACGGCCGCGTCTTGTATAGAAAACAGGACTTGGACACGGGGAGCCGGCCGGAAAGGAATTTTCCGCTTGCAAAAGCATCCTGTACGCGCTATCTTCCCTTACCTGCTGCTGGCGTAGCTCAACTGGCAGAGCAGCTGATTTGTAATCAGCAGGTTGCGGGTTCAATTCCCATCGCCAGCTCCATATTTCGGAGTGACGTTGAGAAGAACTCCAAATTTCCCGGGCAGTTCGTCCGGGTTGGCCGGTGAAGGCCACGCTCCTTCTTCCGGTTGCGGCGAAAGCAGGTTCATGGCTTCTTTCGCATAGCGTGGTGGGGTTCCCGAGCGGCCAAAGGGAACAGACTGTAAATCTGTCGTCGTAAGACTTCGGTGGTTCGAATCCACCCCCCACCACCAGCTTTTATAGCTGGTATAGCTGTAGGAGGCAGTACGCGCTGTCAGGGGACTACGGCATAGGCGGGAATAGCTCAACGGCTAGAGCATCAGCCTTCCAAGCTGAGGGTTGCGAGTTCGAATCTCGTTTCCCGCTCCACCTGCCGCGTCAATGTGGGTTCCCAGTTCTGTGAAGCGCGTCGAGGTTCGTGTTTTTCAGGGCTGCTTCCGTATTTAACGGGGGCAGGACAGCGAGTGCTGCTCAAACGAGCAAGGCAAAGTAACCATTCAGGAGACTATCATGGGCAAGGAAAAATTTGATCGCTCTAAGCCGCATGTTAACATCGGCACCATCGGCCACATCGACCACGGCAAAACCACTCTGACCGCAGCCATCACCAAGGTCGCCGGCATGAGGGGTCAGGGCAAGTTCATCGCGTATGATGACATCGACAAGGCCCCCGAAGAAAAGGAACGCGGCATCACCATTTCCACCGCGCACGTTGAGTACGAGACCGACAAGCGTCACTACGCTCACGTTGACTGCCCCGGTCACGCCGACTACATCAAGAACATGATCACTGGCGCTGCTCAGATGGACGGCGCCATCATCGTGGTGGCCGCCACCGACGGCCCCATGCCCCAGACCCGTGAGCACATCCTGCTCGCCCGTCAGGTGGGTGTGCCCTACATCATCGTGTTCATGAACAAGTGCGACCAGGTGGACGACCCCGAACTGCTCGACCTCGTCGAAATGGAAATGCGTGAACTGCTGACCGCCAACGGCTTCCCGGGCGATGACATCCCCGTAATCCGCGGCTCCGCTCTGAACGCCCTGAACTGCGATGACTGGCAGTCTGAAGACGCCAAGTGCATCCTCGAGCTTCTGGACGCCTGCGACAGCTACATCCCCGATCCCGTCCGCGAGACCGACAAGCCCTTCCTGATGCCCATCGAAGACGTGTTCTCCATCTCCGGCCGCGGCACCGTGGTGACTGGCCGTGTGGAACGCGGTATCGTAAAGGTTGGCGACAGCGTGGAAATCGTGGGTATTCGTCCCACCCGCACCACGACCGTGACCGGCGTTGAAATGTTCCGCAAGCTGCTCGATCAGGGCCAGGCCGGCGACAACATCGGTGCCCTGCTCCGCGGCATCGCGCGTAACGAAGTGGAACGCGGCCAGGTTCTTGCTGCGCCCAAGTCCATCACGCCTCACACCAAGTTCAAGTCCGAAGTGTACGTTCTGAGCAAGGACGAAGGCGGCCGCCATACGCCCTTCTTCTCCGGCTATCGCCCCCAGTTCTATTTCCGCACCACCGACATCACCGGCGTCATCAAGCTGGCAGAAGGTGTGGAAATGGTTATGCCCGGTGATAACGCTACCTTCGAAGTCGATCTCATCAACCCCATCGCCATGGCTCCCGGCGAACGCTTCGCTATCCGCGAAGGCGGTCACACCGTCGGCTCCGGCGTGGTGACTGAAATTCTGGAGTAATACCATGCGCGTGAATATTCTGCTTGCATGCACCGAATGCAAGCGCCGTAACTACGCCACGGTTAAAAACAAGAAGAACACTACCGGTCGTCTTGAGGTTATGAAGTATTGTCCCTGGGACAAGAAACATACCAAGCATCGCGAATCCAAGTAGTGCTTCATAGCGCAGGCCAGTAGCTCCAACGGCAGAGCGGCGGTCTCCAAAACCGCATGTTGGGGGTTCGAATCCCTCCTGGCCTGCCATTCTTTTGCCTTTTCAGTTTTGAGGCTATCATGAGCAAGAAACAGAGTGACGCCGTAGAAACGAGTTCGCAGGCCAAGTCTGCCTCTGCCGCCTCCGGCAAAGCCGCGCAGAACGCCGGTGAGCGTCGCGGTCTTGCGGCGCGCTTTGCGGATTTCAGAGACTATCTGATCCTTTCGCGCCTTGAACTGCGGAAGGTGAGCTGGCCCAGCTGGAAAGAGACCCGCACCACCAGCGTGGTGGTGCTCGGCTTTGTCGCCGTTATGGCCATCCTTCTCGGAGTGGTGGATCTGATTCTTTCCAGCGTCGTCCGTCTGATCCTTTCATAGAGGATCGCTTCGAAACGTCTCTTTCCACACTCAGGGTAAAGCACAATGGCTGAGCAAGAAAGCATCACCGATCGTTCCGTCCAGTCTACGGATGCGCCCTCTCAGGACGCCGGACACTGGTATATTCTCCATACCTATTCCGGGTTCGAGCAGCGCGTGGAACAGATGATCCGAGAACTGATGCGCTCCGGACAGGACAATGGCTGTATCCATGAAGTCGTTGTGCCCACCGAGCGCGTTATCGAGCTGGGCAAGGGTGGGCAGAAGCGCACCACCACCAGGAAGTTCTATCCGGGCTATGTCATGGTTCGCATGACGATGACCGATCTGTCCTGGCACATGGTTCAAAACATCCCCAAAGTCACCGGCTTTGTGGGGGGCAAGAACCGGCCGGCCCCCATGGGACCGGGTGAGGCGGAGCGTATCCTTTCGTTGATGGAAACCCGTCAGGAACAGCCTCGTCCCAAGTTCAACTTTGACCGCGGTGACGAGGTTCGCGTTGTTGACGGACCGTTCGGCGGTTTTAATGGCACGGTTGAAGAGGTCAATTATGACAAGGGCAAACTCAAGGTGTCCGTGTCAATTTTTGGCCGTCAGACGCCGGTGGAACTCGATTTCATCCAGGTAACCAAGGGATAAGCCCGCACTGTTTTCCGGTTCTTTCATCGACAGCAGTCTGGCCCCGGCCTGAGACCGCAAAATAAGGAATAGAAACAATGGCCAAGAAAGAAGTTGCCAAGATCAAGCTGCAGATCCCCGCTGGCGCAGCCAATCCGTCCCCGCCCGTTGGCCCCGCGCTGGGTCAGCACGGTGTGAACATCATGGGTTTCTGCAAGGAGTTCAATGCCCGTACTCAGGATCAGAAGGGTATGATCATTCCCGTGATCATTACGGTCTATGCCGACCGTTCCTTCACCTTCATCACGAAAACGCCCCCCGCCCCGGTGCTGCTCATGAAGGCCGCCAAGGTGGAGAAGGGATCCGGCGAACCCAACCGTAACAAGGTCGGTTCCGTCACCATGGCTCAGGTCGAGGAAATCGCCAAACTGAAGATGCCTGATCTGAACTGCAAGGATCTCGCCGGCGCGGTACATTCCATCATGGGTACTGCGCGCAGCATGGGGCTGGACGTCAAGTAAGACACCTTCGCGGCAAGAAGGCGTCCGAGACGTGGCAACATGAGGGCGCGTTCCATCGCGCCGCGCCTATTTCGTTGGATTCGGCCGTACTGCCGATGCACATGCCCGGCAGGAGATTCGAGACGACAAGCGCAAACAAAGGATAAAAACATGCCTACGCATGGAAAGAAATATCGCAATTCGCTGGAAGGCGTTGACCTGACCCAGCGTTTTTCCGTGGAGGATGCGGTCACCAAGTCTCTTGGTGCTGCCTTCGCCAAGTTTGATGAAACGGTGGATGTCGCCCTGAAGCTGGGCGTAGACCCCAAGTACTCCGACCAGATGGTTCGCGGTGCGGTTTCTCTGCCGCACGGTCTCGGCAAAACCGTACGCGTCGTCGTCTTCTGCAAGGGCGACAAACAGGCTGAAGCCCGCGATGCGGGTGCCGATGTGGTTGGCGCCGAAGACCTCGTGGCGCGGATCAAGGAAGGCTGGCTGGAATTTGACGCCGCCGTCGCCGCTCCCGACGTCATGGCTCTCGTTGGTCAGGTCGGCCGCGTACTCGGTCCCCGTGGACTCATGCCCAACGCCAAGACCGGCACCGTGACCTTCGACGTGGCCAAGGCCGTCCACGAACTCAAGGCTGGTCGTGTGGACTTCAAGGTTGATAAGGCCGGTGTACTCCATGCCCCCCTCGGCAAGGTCTCCTTCGGTCCCGAAAAGATCATGGGCAACCTCAAGGCTCTGCTGGATGCCGTCAACCGCCTGAAGCCGTCAGCCGCCAAGGGACAGTATATGCTCTCCCTGACGATTTCCACGACCATGGGTCCCGGCTTCAAGGTGGACGTGAGTCAGCTCAAAAAATTTATTGAAGGCTAGGCGGGCGCCTTTTCAGTCTGCCTTTCCATATAGAGGCTAGGGAAGGAATTTCGGGTCGAAGACGGCAGGCGGCGCAAGCCTTAATCGTCCTGCTCAGACAAGATTCTTTGGCTCGGCATTCCACAGGACAAAACACCCAATCGTGAGGAGCATCACGTGAAGAACAGGTCTGAAAAAGCCGTAATCATCGAGCAGGTGAAGGAATGTGCCTCCCGTGCTTCGTTTGCGGTTGTGACCGACTTCAAGGGTATGTCGGTGGAAGAGCTGACCGGGCTTCGTGTGGCGCTGCGCGCCGCTGGCGGCGAATATCACGTCGTCAAGAACACGCTTGCCCGTATCGCTTTGACTGACACTGAGCACAGTTCCATCACCCCTTCGCTGAAGGACAACTGTGCCATCGCCCTTGGATTCCAGGATCCGGTCGCAGTGGCCAAGGCTCTCACGGACTATGCCAAGAGCAACAACAAGCTGGAAATCCGGCAGGCCAGTCTTGACGGCAAGGCCCTCAGCCCCGCACAGGTCGCTGATCTTGCCAAGCTGCCTTCTAAGGAACAGCTGCTCGCCCAGGCTCTGGCTACCATGAACGCCGTACCCACCAACTTTGTGTCTCTCATGGCAAACATGGTTCGTCCTCTTCTGTACGCTCTCAAGGCTATAGAAGAAAAGAAGGCCGCGTAAGTTTCTGCGCGCCTGGAACCTCTGTTTCATCCACCCTTAAAGTCAAAGAATGTAAGGAGTCATTACCATGGCCGATATCACCAAGGAACAGGTTGTTGAGTTTATCGCCAACATGACAGTGCTCGAACTGGCTGAATTCATCAAGGAACTCGAAGAAAAGTTCGGCGTCTCCGCCGCCGCCCCTGCCGTTGCCGTTGCCGCTGCTCCCGCAGCCGCAGCTCCCGCAGAGGAAGAAAAGACCGAATTCGACGTTATCCTGAAGGAAATCGGTCCCAACAAGATCGGCGTCATCAAGGTTGTGCGTGCTCTGACCGGCCTCGGCCTCAAGGAAGCCAAGGACAAGGTGGACGGCGCTCCCTCCACCCTGAAGGAAGGCGTGTCCAAGGAAGACGCCGAAGCCGCCAAGAAGGAACTTACCGAAGCCGGCGCTGTCTGCGAAATCAAGTAAGTCTCTTCTCCGAAGGAATGCTCAGAGGCCCCGCAAGGGGCCTCTTTTTTGGTTAAGCCCCCAAGCACAGCCGAAGTTGGTTCTTAACCCAAAAAGCATGAGCCGCAAAGCCCATGCTTTCTTTTCTCAGGGGAGACAATCCCCAACAAATCCAAGAACGATGAGACTCCTTTCGATAAGAACCTTTATCGTTCCAAGCTTCAATATGGTGGAGGCGGGGAGAGTCGAACTCCCGTCCGAGAAAGGTCCACGTCCAGCGTCTACAGGTATAGTCCGCAAACAGGTTTTCGCCTCAGGAGAAGCCCACGGACAGGCCTCCTTCAGTTATCCTTCCGTAACCTCCTCGCGCCCGTTCCAAAAGGAAAAAACGTTCGCCAGCCTGATGAGATGACACCTTACCGGCGTATCAGACATCAGCCGGTTCGGCGTGACGGTCAAGTGCCGTCAGGGTGCCTGCCGCTTACGCAGCGTAGGCGTATTCGTAATCGTTGTTGGCAATTACTTTGTTGCCGCTTTTTACGAGGCCAGCGGCGCCTCGACCTGCAACCAGCGCTTCCAGCATCCCCGTCGAAACCAATGCGCCCCCAAAGAAAGAGCCGCCTGAGACAGATGTGCCCAGAAAGCCAAGCGCCCGTGTCTGCGGGCATAAAGTTAAGATAGCCATTAATCCAGTTTTCGTAAAGAGAAAAAAATCTGCACGAAGAGCCTCTGCTACCTGGTCTTCCCCAGTACACAGGCTGAAGCTGTGTTCTGGAGAGGACACCTTGCCGAATTACGTCCAGGCAGTCACTTCTCTGTCTGTGGAGAGACGCCAATACAGAATGTTGATGATGCCGGGACGTCTTACCGTTTCTGCGCCTACGGACAAGGTGACACTCCACCCGCGAAAGATAAGGCCCGGTATTCGCAAAAAAAACGTCAACCTTCTTTTGTAAATTTTTAAGTTGACAATATGCTCCGCTGGGAGTTTTCTGAGGGGGAACGAAAAATTTCCTGCGTCAGGAGCTGTTATGGATCCCCTTCTCCGCACCGTGCTTGCCCGTCTCAGCGGCGCACAACTACGTCTTGACGGACCTTCCCCACTGGTGACGACCGAGGAAGCCGTTTCTCTGGCCGAGCTGCCCGTCCGCGACACACTGGATCTCATCACCCTCGGCGGCACTGTCCGGGCGGCGCTTTCTCCCTCGTTCTTCAACTGCGGCATCGTCAACGCCAAATCCGGGCGCTGTCCCGAAAACTGCGCCTTCTGCGCCCAGTCTGCCCATTATCGAACGGATACTCCCGTCTATCCCTTTGTCAGTACGGACGTTCTCGTGGAAAGAGCAGCCCATGCCAAAGCCTGCGGAGATCTTCGATTCGGCATCGTCACCAGCGGCACGGCACTCGATGAACGGGATGCGGACAGGCTTTGCCGCGCCGTGGAGCGTATCGTCCGCGAGGTAGGCATCAATGTCTGCGGTTCTCTCGGCATTCTTACACCGGAACGGGCACGGCGCTACGCGGAAGCCGGAATGACCCGCTATCACCACAATCTTGAAACAGCGCGCAGCTTCTTCCCACGCATCTGTTCCACGCACGCCTACGAGGAAGACTTGGAAAGCCTGCACGCAGCGCGGACTGCGGGAATGCAGGTGTGCAGCGGCGGCATTCTCGGCCTTGGCGAAAGCCTGGCGCAGCGCGTCGAACTTGCCTTCACTCTTGCGGAAGCCAACGTGGATTCCATCCCCGTCAACCTGCTCAACGCCATCCCCGGTACGCCTCTCGAAGCTATGCCCAAGCTTTCCCCACAGGAAGCGCTCAGAAGCATTGCCCTGTTCCGCATCGTCAATCCCCTCCGCGACATCCTCATCGCCGGAGGCCGCGGCCATGTGCTCGGGACGTGGCAAAGCTGGCTTTACGCCGCGGGCGCCAACGGCATGATGACGGGTGACTACCTCACCACTGCCGGAGCGGAAGCGGACTTCGACGCCGGACTCATGCGGACGCTGGGCGTCAGGGACTAGGCTGAATCATGCGCAAAGTCTATTTCGTCACGGGAACCGACACGGACGCCGGCAAGACCACCGTCACCTGCGGGCTGCTCTCGGCCCTTACCCGTCTGGGAGTGCACGCCTCCGCCATCAAGCCCGTACAGACGGGCTGCACACCGGAAGGACTGGCCCCAGACGTGGAACGTTATCAACGCTGCGGCGTTTCCGGAAGAGCGTTACAGACGTTCCGTGCCCCGTGTTCCCCGCACCTCGCCGCCGCGCTCGAAAAGCGCCGTCTCCACGCCGAGGAGCTGGCTGCGGAACTGCGTTCTGCAACTAACGGCGATGGTATTACCCTTGTCGAAGGCGCGGGTGGGCTTTACGTCCCGCTCAACGAGAAGGAATATTTGCTGGATCTGCTGTGTGCGGCGGGGTTTCCCGTGCTCCTTGTCATAGGGAACCGCCTCGGCTGCCTCAACCACGCGCTGCTCTCTCTCGATGCACTGGAAAAAAGCGGCCTGTCCGTTGCGGGCATGGTTTTGTGCCGCACCTCACCGCCCGCAGCGCACGACCTAGGCACGACGCCGGAGACCGAAGACCTCATACTCGCCGACAACGCCGCACGTCTGCAGGAAGAAGGGCGTACCCGAAACGTCCCGCTGCTGGCAGACATTCCGTGGGACGCCGGGCTTGCGGACTGGGGCAACACCGACGCTCTCGACCGGCTGGCCGATCGTCTGGAAACGGCAGCCAGGCATCTGCTCGCATGGGACGACTCTCTGACTGAAGAACGCCGTGCCGAACTGCTGGACTTCGACCGCCGCCACCTGTGGCATCCCTACACCTCAGCGCTGAACCCGCTGGAAAACCGGCTGGCCGTCGGAGCGCACGGGTGCAGGATACGCCTCGGCGACGGGCGGGAGCTCATCGATGGCATGTCCTCGTGGTGGTGCAAGGTTCACGGCTACGGCAATCGGCACGTCATCAACGCCATGCAGCGCCAGTGCGCCAGTCTCTCGCACGTCATGTTCGGCGGACTCACCCATGAACCCGCCGTCCGGCTCGGACAAAAGCTCCTCTCTGTCCTGCCCGCCGGACTGGAACATCTTTTTTATGCGGATTCCGGCTCCGTGGCCGTGGAAGTCGCCATGAAAATGGCTCTTCAGTACGCGAAAGCCACAGGGCACGGGGAACGCACCCGCTTTGTCGCACTCCGCGGAGCCTACCACGGCGACACTCTCGGAGCCATGTCGCTCTGCGACCCCGTGACGGGTATGCACGGACTGTTTCGCGGCGCCCTGCCGCAGCAGATTTTTGCAGAACGCCCGGCCTGCCGTTTTCCCGGCTCCAGTCTGATGCATGGGGAAAGACGCACTCACCCGCAGGAGTTCTCCCTTTCTGACCAGGACGGCGAGACGGCCTTCGCCGCCATGAATGCGACCCTGCGCACTCACGCCCACGAAACCGCCGCCGTCGTCGTTGAACCCGTAGTACAGGGCGCTGGCGGCATGTGGTTCTACCATCCCGGCTACCTCAAGAAACTCCGGGCGCTGTGCGACGAACTGGACGTGCTGCTCGTCGCCGATGAGATCGCCACGGGCTTCGGGCGGACGGGTCGCCTCTTCGCCTGCGAATGGGCTGGTATCACGCCCGACATTCTGTGCTGCGGGAAGGCTCTCACGGGAGGAATGCTGACTTTTTCTGCCGTGGCCGCAACGCACCGTGTGGCAGCGGGCATTTCAAACGCCCGCTGCGGCGGTGGCGCGTTCATGCACGGCCCCACCTACATGGGCAATCCGCTCGCCTGTGCCACGGCCTGCGCGTCTCTGGACGAACTTCTGACTTTTCCCTGGCAAAGCCGCGTCCAGCGTCTGGAAAAATGGCTGACGGACGGGCTGTCCCCCTGCTGCGGCAGCCCCGGCGTATCTGACGTGCGGGTGCTGGGGGCTATCGGCGTCATCGAGATGAAACATCCCATCGACGTGGCTTCCTGGCAGACCTTCTTCGTGGAACACGGTGTGTGGATTCGCCCCTTCGGGACAACGGCCTACATCATGCCGCCGCTGACGGCCTCCGAATCGGAGACAGAACAGCTCTGCGCCGCACTGTGTGCCGCAGTGGAGCGCTTCGGGAAAAGCGCGTCATGAGCGTGGTGTTCAGTCCCGGAATGCGGACGCCCAAAAACTGCGGCGACCGCAGCGTTCACATTTCCGGTGCGAAAAATCTTGTCATCGCGGAAAACGCCGGAGTTTTTACCTAAGCTCTCATCGAATAGGAACCGCGCCACGCCAGAGGGCGGGCGCGCAACAACACCCTGCACACAAACATTGCCTTTTCCGTAGCGGTCTTTAAGATCGGGGCATCCCCGCAACGTCAAAAACTCCTGTGCTCCAGCTCATGGCCGAAGACGAAGGAAAAGCCGTAGAACTTTCCCGCTGTCTGTACGCGTTGGGCTACTACGTCACGGCCATCCGCTACCCCTCAGTTCCACGCGACAAAGCCCGCCTCCGCATCTCGCGCATGGCTACGCATACACACCAGAAACTGGAGCGTCTTGTGAACGCCCTCAAGCACTTTGGTATGGACTGCCGCTGAAAGGACGTTTTTCATTTCCGTCCTTTTTCACTTGCCTTTTTTGAAAATTCGGGATATGGCTAACGTTCCGCGTGTGAAAAACCGTCACGCTCAAAGTAGCATTCCGGCCCGCCAGGGCTTCTATGGAGGATATCATGGGTAAAAAATGTGAGATCTGCGGCAAGAAAGCCATGGTCGGCAACTATGTGAGCCATTCCAATATCAAGACCAAGCGTCGCTTCAACCCCAACCTTCAGGCCGTGCGTCATCAGGAAGCCGATGGCACCGTGCGCACCATTACCGTGTGCACCCGTTGCCTGCGCTCCGGCGCTGTGGTTAAGCCCGTGGTCACTTCCAGCGAAGACTGAGCGGCTTTTTCTGTTTTCTCGAAAGGCGGGGACGGATTCTCCGCCTTTTTTTATTAACCGTGCCCGCAATACCGTGCCCGCAATAATGAAAAGGACACCCCATGGAAAGCCTTTCGACATCGGTGAAAGCCCCGTTCCGGCACAGACCGAAGCACAAGGTCTCCATGTGGCATCGTTCGCCCGCCGTGCCGCAAAGCTGGCGTGTTGTGGACTTCAGACCGCCGGGTCACCAGGGCCGCACCCTTCCCGGCCTTGGTACACGGCAGATGGAGCTGCTCCGCCTCATCCTCGACGCCCGGGACATCCCTTACTTCATAACCGGCCACGGATCCAACATGCGTGCCTACGTTCCCGCGCTTTACGAAACTCTGGCCCGTGCGGAACTTTCCGCAGCAGCGGCAGAAAAATCTGTGCCCGAGTCCGTACTGCCTCTGCGCCACAACGCCCATTGGGTCGCACTGATTCTGCTGCTCCTCATCGTCTGGCACGGCCTGCGCATGGGCTGGTGGCCTCTGCCAGGCGTTGAACTGCCCGGACCCAATGCCTGGCTGCAATGCGGGAAGCTGGACATCGCCCTCGTGCGCGCCGGGGAATGGTGGCGCACTGCCACGGCGCTCACCCTGCACGCCGACAGCCTTCATCTGTTCAGCAACGTCCTGTTCAGCGCTCCCTTCCTCATCCTGCTGGCCCGGCGTCTGGGTCTGGGTCTGACGTTGCCAGCCATCCTGGTTTCCGGCATACTCGGCAACGCCTTGGATGTGCTCTACCGCTCGCCAAGCTATGCCAGCCTGGGCGCGTCCACGGCCATGTTCAGCACGGTTGGTCTGCTGTGCGCCGACGTAGTGGTACGCAGTCCCGCAAGGGGCCTGCGAGGAATGGCTTTGCCAGCCGCCGCAGGTATGGCTTTTTTGGCCATGTTCGGCTCAGAAGGGGAAAACGTTGACTACGTTGCCCACGTCTTCGGTCTGGCCGCCGGTTTTGCGGTCGGACTTAGGATAAGCCTGACCATCAAGCACCACTCCGTTCCCCGCGCACTCGAAATGATTCTGGGAGCGGCCGCTGCCGGATTCCTCGCCCTGTGCTGGGCGCTCGCCTTCTAACCTTTCCCTTTTGAGGCTTTCATGTCTCACTCCGCAGTCGGCCTTCTGTCCGCTGAGTCCCTAGCCGGCAGCTTGGGAGTGTGCAGACTTCACCTCCTGGAGAGAAAAGTCACGGAAAAGGCTTTCATCGGCTTTGCCGTTTTGTCCATCACTTTTTCCCCTGAAGGGGAGATTTCAAACCTCAAAGGAACTTTTGATGAACAACGCTCCTGGAACCTTTGAACTTCTGGCCCGCGACGGTCATGCCCGCGCCGGACTTCTACACACCGCCCACGGCACTGTGGAGACGCCCATCTTCATGCCTGTCGGCACGGTGGGAAGCGTCAAGGCGCTGGCTCCCGATGACCTTGAGACCATCGGTGCACAGATCATTCTGGGAAATACCTACCACCTCTACCTGCGCCCCGGCGACGAGCTGGTAGCGCGGCGAGGCGGACTGCACACGTTCATCCGCTGGAACAAACCCATCCTCACGGACAGCGGTGGTTTTCAGGCATTCAGCCTGAGCGCTCTCAACAAAATGAAAAGGGAAGGCGTGGAGTTCCGCTCACACATCGACGGCTCACGGCATATGTTCACGCCGGAAAAAGTTATTTCCATACAACGCAATCTCGGCTCGGATATCATGATGCCCCTGGACGTCTGTCTTGGCTATGGAGCAAGTGAAGAAGAGGCGCAAAAAGCCGTGGTGCGCACCACGGAATGGGCGACTCGCTGCCGTGCGGCCTACCCCGCTCACGCGGACGGGAACCTGCTCTTCGGCATTGTGCAGGGATGCACCTTTCCGGAGCTGCGCTGTCTCTCGGCCAGGCAGCTCATGGACATCGGCTTTGAAGGCTATGCTGTCGGCGGACTCGCTGTTGGCGAACCCAAGCACCTCATGCTGGAGAACCTGCGCATCCTCGATCCCGTGCTGCCCGCGGACAAACCCCGCTACCTCATGGGCGTGGGCACACCTCTGGACATACTCCACGGCATCGAAGCGGGCGTGGACATGTTCGACTGCGTGCTCCCCACGCGCAACGCACGTAACGGCACGCTCTACACCTCACAGGGCAAGATCAATATCAAACGGCAGCAGTATGCGGAAGACGACGGCCCGCTGGATCCGAACTGCCGCTGCTACACCTGCCGCACCTTCAGCAGGGCCTACCTGCGCCACCTCTATGTAAGTCAGGAACTGCTCGCCTTCCGACTCAACTCTCTGCATAACCTTACCTATTTCCTCGACATGGTTCGCGGAGCGCGTCAGGCCATACGGGAGGGGCGCTACGCCGCGTTCAAGGCCGCCTATGAAGCCGTCTATCCGGAAGAAGACCTGCTCTTCGATGCTCCGGCGCTCTGAATAGAATTTTACACGAGTCAGGCGTTTAGCCGAAGTACAAGGCAAAAAATCAGATCGGCGTCCGCAAGCGGGTCAGAATGACTTGCGTACAGGATACTTCTGCCACGTTCTCTTTTCCCAAAAGCTGGCCGCAGAAGTGCGAACGCAGGCACGGCTCTGCAACTTACCCGATTCGGGAAAAACTTAGTCCGTTGCCTGATTCTGCACCAAGGGACGGATGAACGAGAAAGAGCTTCTGGACAAGACGGGAAAGTGCTGCCCCCAGAGAAGCGGATATTTTCTTTTTTTGACGGAAGGACGTTTTCAGGATAGGGTAGCCAAACGGGACAGGGCGCAGTATGCCGCGCAATTTTCCTGCCCGCGAGAGATGAGTATGTCGGCTTCTTCCGTGCTTCAGGTTCCCGGTATCCTTGCGGACGGTGACATCGCTGTACAAGCCGCGGCCCATGTGCGTTTTCTGGTACTCGATGTGGACGGCGTATGCACCGACGGCAAGCTTTACTATTCGCCGAGCGGCTATGCTGTGAAGTGCTTTTCGTCTCTGGACGGCATTGGCATCAAGACGGCCCTCCGCTGCGGCCTCGGCGTGGGCATCATTACAGGGCGCAGCGATCCCGCGGTACTGGCCCGCATGTCGCAGCTAGGAGTCAAGGACTATTTCCCCGGCTGCGAGAGCAAGCTCGTTCCTCTGGAGGCAATCCGCCGCAGGTACGCCCTTACGTTCGAAGAAATGGCCTATCTGGGAGATGACTGGATAGACCTCGATCCCATGCGTACCGTGGGTATGCCGATGGCCGTGGCCAACGCCGTGGCGCAGGTGAAGAAGGAAGCGAGGTACGTCACCGCAGCCCGCGGCGGGGAAGGTGCCGTGCGCGAAGCGGTGGAATTTCTGCTGGCCGCACGCATGGACGGCACGAACCCCGCCGATGTTTGGACTCAAGCTACCGGATCCGCCCGCCTATGAAAGATTCCTGGCGCAGGACACTCCTGCTTGTCATACTCCTGCTGCTCTTCTGGGGTGGCTGGTACGGCTGGCAAAGCTGGAAGACCAGCCGGACACTGAACGCCCTGGCCGATGTTGCGCGATCTGCGGATATCAACAAGCTGCTGTCCGATCCCCCGGACGTTGTGAAAAATTCCGTGGATCTGGCCGTGCGCGGCGTACAGCTCTCACAGGGAAGCGAGGGTAGCAAGAGCTTCGACCTCGATGCCGACTGGGCTACCCTGAATCAGGACTCAGGCGCCATCACGGTGCGTGACCCGGTCGTCCACTATTTCCTGCGTTCCGAGAACGGCGAAAAACAGCGGGAAGTACATGCAATCTCCCTGCTGGGACGCGTGGAGGACGGAAATCAGCGTGTTTCCATGGAAGAAGATGTGAAAGTCACCAGTGAGGAAAACACGCTGACTGGGAGGATCGCCGTGTTTCTCAATGAAAAGCGGACGTTGACCTTCCCGGAAGGGGCCATGTTGGATGGCCCGGAGCTGTCCGGTCATACCGCTGTTCTGCAATGGGATCTGAATACCAATATCCTCACGGGGACCGGGGGCGTACAGATGCGCTGGCTGCCAAAGCCAGCAGAAACTCCGGCGGAGTCCGAAGCCGCCGTTCCCACGAAAGGAGCCGCTGAGCAATAACGTGTGCCTTCCCTCCCCCGGCGGGACTGGGCAGGCATAGAAGAGGTTTGCCTGATGAAAAAGTTCGTTCTTGCCGTGCTGTTTGTCCTGGGCTGCGTTGTTTCCGTGCAGGCCGCGCCGTTTCCGGCTACGGACGAGAAGCTGCCCGTGGATGTGGTGGCTGACCGCATGGTCTATGAGACTGACAAAAACACCGTGACCTTTCAGGGCAACGTGGAAGCCGTGCGCGGCGAGTTCACCATGTGGTCGGAACGCCTGATTCTATACCTGAAAGCCTCGAAGGAAGAAGAAAAAAAAGCCGCTTCTGAGGCGGGTACTGCCATGGCCGGCAGCGAACTGGAACGCATTGTGGCTCAGGGAAACGTGCGGTTCAAAAACGGGACGCAGACGGGTTCATCGGAGAAGGCGACGTATCTTGCCGATCAGGGACTGCTCGTTCTCGAAGGCGAGCCTGTTCTGCACGATGGGGAAAATTCCATCCGCGGAAAAGTTATCCGCTACTACACCAAGGAAAACCGTAGTGTGGTGGAGGGCGGACCCAAACAGCGGGTTCACGCCGTGTTTTCTTCCGGCGACAAGGAGAAACGGCCATGAATTCCGTCCTCTCTGCCCAGCACCTCTGCAAACGCTACGGCACAAGGGAAGTGGTGCATGAAGTCTGTCTCTCCATGAAACAGGGAGAAATTGTCGGGCTTCTCGGCCCGAACGGAGCCGGCAAAACCACTTCCTTCTACATGATCACCGGCATCATCAAGCCTACAACCGGACAGGTGTCGCTGGATGGCCGTGAGATCAGCTCGTGGCCTCTCTACAGGCGCGCACGGGTGGGGCTTTCCTACCTGCCGCAGGAAAGTTCCGTGTTCCGCCGCCTTACCGTGCGCCAGAACCTTCAGATTATCCTCGAACATACAGGGCTTTCACGCGAGGAGCAGCGGAAGCGGGCTGACAGGCTCATGGAGGAATTCGGCCTCACGCGGCTGGAAAAGTCCTACGCTTCCTACCTTTCCGGCGGCGAACGGCGCCGCCTGGAAATAGCCCGCTGCCTCATCCGCGACCCGCAGTTCGTCCTGCTCGACGAGCCGTTCGCCGGCATCGACCCCCTGGCCGTGGGCGATATCCAGATGCTCACACGCGGTCTCAAGGAACGGGGTATCGGCGTCCTTATTTCCGACCACAATGTGCGCGAGACGCTGTCCATCTGCGACAGAGCCTATCTCATGTTTCAGGGAAATATCATCCTTTCCGGCACCCCCGAAGAAATCGTGAGCAATGCGCGAGCGCGCGAAGTCTATCTGGGCGAAGACTTCCATTTGGGCTGAACGCCCCTTTCAAAAAAATGGGGCCCCACCGGCATAGCCGGTGGTTCCCCCTATGCGCCTGTAAGGCTTTCTTACCAGCCGCGCCCTAACA